>DATHFW010000055.1:0-13710 GCA_035317945.1 Steroidobacteraceae bacterium
GTGGAATGGTCGGCAACGAACTGCTCATGCAGTTTCAAGCCGATATTCTCGATGTTCCCGTCGTGCGGCCAAAAATCACGGAAACCACAGCCTTGGGCGCCGCATACGCCGCCGGTCTTGCAGTTGGATATTGGCGCAACCGCGAGGATCTGGTCAGCAACTGGGCGGTCGACAAACGCTGGAAGCCACAGATGTCGGAGACTCGCCGCAGCGCTCTCTATGGTTCCTGGCAGCGAGCCGTCGGACGCTCTCTGGACTGGATGGAGTAGCCGCGCAAAAAGCAAACTCGGGTTTCGTCTTCAAGAACAACTAAGCGACGGCGATACAAGGGGACAGCATGCATTCCGCATTTCTCGGCGAGTTTCTTGGCACGATGATTATGATTTTGCTCGGCAACGGCGTCGTTGCGAATGTGGTGTTGCGGCAGACCAAGGGCGAGAAATCCGGTTGGATCGTCATCACCGCCGGCTGGTGTTTTGCCGTGATGGCGGGAGTATTTACGGCGCTCGCGATCGGTAGCGACGGCCATCTGAACCCCGCCGTTACGGTCGGCGTCGCCGTCTCGAGCGGAGATTGGAGCCGGCTCTCCGTCTATGTGCCGGCACAAATCCTCGGCGCCATGTCGGGCGCCACGCTGGTCTGGCTCAGCTACCTGTCGCATTGGGAAAAGACACCGGACCCGTTGGATAAATTGGCCTGTTTTTCAACGATCCCCGCCGTCCGGGCGCCGTTGGCAAACATCGTGACCGAAGTGATCGGTGCTTTTGTGCTGGTACTGGTTGCCGCTGCCATTTCCTCAAAGTATGGCACCGGAGTGGGCTTGAGCCCCGGTATGGGCCCATTCTTGATCGGCTTTCTGGTATGGGGAATCGGCCTGTCGCTCGGCGGGCCCACGGGCTACGCCATCAATCCGGCGCGCGATTTAGGTCCCCGCGTCATGCATGCGGTCCTGCCGATCCCCGGAAAGGGCGCCTCGGATTTCGGTTATGCCTTCGTGCCGATCATCGGTCCGCTATTGGGTGCGACCATTGCCGGTGTTGTGGTCAAGATGATCGGAATCTAGCGGTAATCGTGCCGTGAAATGTGTGCCGCTCTGTTGGTTGGAGATCACGGATAGCGTGCCGCCGTGGGCGCGGACAATTTGAGAACAGATGTAGAGGCCGAGGCCGAGTCCTTCCCGATTGCCGGTGGTGGACTGGCGCCAAAAAGGCTCGCAAATCTTGTCGATGCTTTCAGGCGCGATGGGCTCGCCGGTATTCCAAACGTCGAGGACGAATTCAGAGTCTTCAGCACGGGCAGATACCTTCACCGGTCCGTGCGGCGCGCCATGTTTCAGCGCATTGCCGATCAGATTCGAGGCGACTTGCTGGACTCGTCCCAGATCGCAGCGCACTTTGCGGGTCACGCTGATATTGGCAAGGATTTGACGCTCAGGTTGGCCGTCTTGAAACTCCCTGACCACGGCATGCAGACCGGCATCCATATCGTCGACGTCCTTGATTTTGACGCCCATTCCCTCGCCCAGTCTCCCCCGGGCAAAATCCAAAATGTCATTGATCAAGGAGGTCATCCGCTTCACGTTGATTCGGATTCGACCCGCCACGCTTTGCAGGGCGGGGTCCGTGAGCCTTCTCTCCAGCAAAACGCCGGCGGAATAGACGGCTTGCAAAGGATTGCGCAAGTCGTGCCCTAGAATGGCAATGAACTGTTCGCGCAGCTCGTTGGCCGTCTGCGCATGGCGCAGCGCCGTCTTGTCTTGCTGCCGCGCCATTTCGCCCTCGAGCTGCATCGCGATGAGGGCCGCAAATTTTGTGAACATGCCGACGATTCTTGGGTCCGCCACTTTCGCGGGCGCCGGATCGATGGCGCAAAGACTCCCGAAATATCGGCCGTTCGCCAAGACTATGGGTACGGATACATAGCTTTCTATTTTGTAGATCCTTGGGGTGTGATGGCTGCAGTAGCGAGGGTCGACGCTCGCGTGCTCGATGACAATGGGTTCGTTGGATCGCTTCGACTCAATGCAAAGCGTCGATTCCAGATCCAGCTGATCGCCGGGCTTGAGGCCAAAATTAATGCCGTCCTTCACGATGCACGCCGTCCACGTGCTTTCGGTGACCCGGGCGACCGCCGCAAAACGCATTCCCGTGCTATCGCACAGTACCTCCAACAGCGTCGGAACCGCCTCAATCTTGTTGACGGCGGAAACGTCGCGAGCGATCTCTTCCAGGGTATCGAGTTGACTGGGCGGATTGGGGAAGGAAGGCTGGTGCATCGAGATTCCTTGCTGCATAGCACTGGCCGTGCGCTTTTGCCGCCAACGGGTCAATTTAGCACTTGTCGGCGGCAATACGAGCGTAGCCAAAATCATGCCATGGCGTGACAGGATTCAATAGTAGTCTGCGTTTCGATACACCGCCGCGCTCCCGCGCGGACGCGACCCAAGTCGATATTCGGGGCAAATGTGAAGAAGAAAACAGCGTCTGTGAAGATCCGTAAAGCAATACCCGGGCAATGCCGCTGCGGCGAGGTGCGTGTGGAGATCGATTTTCCCGCGCGTTGGGCCTGGCATGATCACTCGGCAGCGAGCCGGCATTCTCATGGCGCTGCTTACGCTACCTATGTCGGCAGCTGGCGGCGCCGCTTCCGCATCACGCACGGAAAGTCGAGCGTCACGCAATTCGAAGATTTGGCCGCGGGAACAACACGCAGCTTTTGCGCTCGATGCGGCACGCCGATTGCGTACGAACGTTGCCGTTCACCGCATATGGTGAACCTGCCGCGGGCTCTGTTCACATCGCGCACCGGCCGGCA
The DNA here is from genome assembly GCA_035317945.1 of Steroidobacteraceae bacterium. Lineage (GTDB taxonomy): Bacteria > Pseudomonadota > Gammaproteobacteria > Steroidobacterales > Steroidobacteraceae > Bog-1198. The sequence goes on from DATHFW010000055.1 coordinate 2,815, forward strand.
AGCTCGATATCACATCGCGATCGAAGAGACGCCGGAATGGGCCTACTTGGGAGAACCGTTGTCGCCCCTTAAGGGCTTTCCCGGCGTGGTATGGGATCGATCGAGGCGCAAGCCGCGCGTAACCCCAATGTCCTTAACCTAGATTACGGGCACGAACTCGTGGATTCGCCGTCGCGCTTGGGCTGCAATAGATCCCACTGGTTGCCGTAAACATCCTGGAACACCGCGACCGTGCCGTAACGCTCTTCCTTGGCTTCGCGGACAAATACGATGCCCTTCGCCTGATAGGCGTGGTAGTCACGCCAAAAATCGTCGGTGTGCAGGAACAGACAAACTCGTCCGCCGGTTTGATTGCCTATTCTCGAGGCCTGCTCTTCATTGCTGGCTCGCGCCAACAGCAATGCCGACTCGTGAGATCCGCGGGGCGCGACAACAACCCATCGCTTGTCTTGCTCGGCGATATACGTATCCTCGATCAAGCGAAAGCCCAGTTTCCCGACAAAGAATTCCAGAGCCTCGTCCTAGTCGCGCACCACCAGTGCCGTCAACCCTATAGATTGCCTGATCGCAGGCGGCCTTGCGGCGAGCCACTCACTGCGCAATTGACCAAAGGTCAAAATATCGTGCCAAGAGTTTCGCACGTAAAAACTTTGAAGCGCCAGACCTTCGCGGCGAAACCCCAGTCCCTCGAGGATCCGCACGGAAGCGGTATTGCCGAGAAACACGTGTGCCCAAATGCGGTGCGCTTGCAGGCGATCAAACCCGAATTGCAGCAGCGCACGCGCGGCTTCCTGTCCGAATCCTCGGCCCCACCAGTGACGGTGAAGGCAATATCCAAACGCATAGTGCCGGCCCGTGCCGTCACACTGCTCCAAACCGCCGCTGCCGATGAGATGGCCGGAGCTCTGCTCGATGACCGCAAAAGTATGGACTTGCCGCGGGCTCACCGAGCCGGCATGAATACTGCGACTTAGGAAATCGCGAGTTTCGTCCAACGTGTTGGGTCCAAAGGAGGTGAACCGCGTGACCAAGGGGTCCGCCGCATACTCATGAACCGCATCAAAATCCGACAAAACAAGGTCGCGCAGGATCAATCGCTGAGTCTGAAGCATGTAGGCAATCTCAATCTCAGGATAACCTGGCCCAGGTACGGATGAACTCGCCCAAATTGGGCAGCACGTCGACGGCAGCGTGCAGCAGAACGATCAGCAGCAAGCTGCGCGTGCGCGCCCACAACGTCCCAAAGAGAAGAGCGACCGGAGACAGAACGGCTACGGTGAAGGCAATCACCTGGGTGAGATCCGTGGAGTACCCATCGACGCCCGGATGTCCGCGCAAATAGAGCCCAGGCACATGAGCCAGCGCGAACAGCAGCGCGCCGATCACGACGGCGCCGGCTTCGGACTTGAGCACCGCGGCGAGCCTGGTCTGCAATACCGCACGAAACAGGAACTCCTCGCATAAGCCTGCTTCGAGCGCGAGCCAGAGAAACGCTGCCGGGGCGGCCCAGGCGAGTGTGACGGCGGAGGCGTGCAATTCTGCAATCTCACTAAGCGCCGGGGAGACCACGCACATCAACGCCAGAATAATCGCTCCCAACACGAGCAGGGGCGGCCAAAAGCCAGGGCGCCCAATGCCGCTATTGAACAGAGGAGCGAGCCTCGCTCCCAGCGCTGCCAACAATATGGCCGGCACACCCACATGCACGACCAGCTTGGCGATCAGCACCAGCGCTGCCTGCTCGCGAGCGGCGAGCACGACAGCCCGTGTCGCACTCATGCCCCACCCTAGAAAAGCCACCGCGTAGACCGCCAGAAAAACAAGCAGCACCATCAACTCCAACGCGGGGCGACGCACAGCAATGGGCAGCGGCATGGCCTTGCGGGTGAGGGCGATGCTCAAGGCCGGTAGCGCAGCACCGAACACCGCAAGTGAAATTGCCGGGAAGGTCCAGTCCTCGCCCTTGATCCCGAGGTACGCCGCTGCAGCGGCCCAGATGGCCAGGTAAGCGCCTACAAATGTCGCCGCTCGAGAGTCGATACGTGGCAAGAGAGGCATTGGTTGCGTCTAGTGTTTGTTCGTGGCGAATGAACTCGTGGGATAGATTGCCGGACGCACAGGCGCATCGGCAATCGTTTCGACCAGACGATAAAAGAAGGTGTTGAATTTCGCCGCGGCTGCGAAGTCCATGGGTTGAGTGAGATCGTCCTGCGGACGGTGATAACGGATCTGATACCACTCGCGGTAGCGCTTCTCGGCATCGGTGTTCGGGTCGTAGCCGAAGATGAAGCTGATGGCCGGAACGTGCATCGTGAGAAAGGGATATTGATCGGCTCGGCGCAGCAGGTTGCGCTCCGGCTCTGAGTCAGCGCGAATCTCGATGTGCATAGGCTTGGCGACGATGCGCGCGGTTTCGCCAAGCGTGCTGTCGGCGAGCGCTTCGGCGGTAAGAATGTTCAGCGGAAACAGCGGCCGCAACTGGTCGAGGTTAACATCGGCGGCGAGCTGTGCAGCGGGCACCGTGGGGTGATCGGCAAACCAGTGCGAGCCGAGCAGGCCTTTTTCTTCACCGGTAAAAGCGGCGAAGAGGATGCTGCGATTAGGGCGGCGCAGCCGGTGCGACTTGATGTTGTCCGCCATCTGGATCAATAGCGCAACGTAAGCCGCATCGTCCAGAGTGCCGTTGTAAAGGTTGTCGCCATTGACCGGCGTCCCGAAACCATAGCCGTCGAGGTGCGCTGCGATGACGACGTACTCGTCCCGCATTCTCGAATCGGTGCCGCGGAGTTTTGCGAGTATGTTGGGCGATGCGATGTCGCGTTGCGCAACGTGCAGACGGACGCGAATGTTGCGCGGAATCTCGAAGTTGGGGAGCGGCCGCTTGGCGCCCCCCAGCTTGAGAATGGCGTTGGCGTCTTGACCGGTGCCGCCGAGAAGGGTGGCGAAGGCTTCGGCGCTGAGGCGCATGGCAGCGAGCGGCGCCGGTGGCGTGATTACAGCTGTTGGCGAGCGTAGTGTGACCGTGCGCGCATACGCATAGGGCCAGCGCGGCGGCTCAATCGTGAAGTAGGGGTCATCGACGTTGATGAGGCCGAGCGCGCCGCCGTCGCGTGCATTCGCCGCACGCGTCTGGCCGCTCGGCAGGCCCTCGCGCTGAGTGCCGAAGCAGACGACAACCTTGCCTGCGATGTCAGCCATTGCTTCCTTGCCGCAGTAACCGCGAAACGTCAGCGGTGCTTCGAGCTTGGGCAGCAGCTCTTCCGCGGGCGCGATGCTGATCTGCTGCAGAAAGATCAGCGCAGTTTCCGAGCCATCGTGGCCGACGAGGGCGAAGCTCGTTCCTTCCGGCGTCACGGAAATTTCGTGCATGGGGACTGCCTGGAAGTAGCTGCCGTTTTCGCCGGCGGGCTCGAGGCCTGCCGCCTTGAAACGGTTGGCAACGTATTCCGCCGCGCGCTGGTAGGCGGCTGAGCCGGTGTCGCGGCCTTCCATCCTGTCGTTGGACAGGGCCTCCGTCGTATGCCACCACGCAAGCGTGTCCGCGTCGTGAATCTCGCGGTCGCGCGGGTGTTGTTGTGCGTACGACACGAGTGGTGTCGCGATGCTCAGTGCGAACAGCAAACTGGGTATCAGGCGGCTCATTTTGCGGCGGGCTCCGCGCCCGTATCGGCCACGAAACCTGCCGCCGCGATGCCGGCGACCGCGCAAGCCTCGTCTTGGTCTGAATTTGCACCGGTGATTCCCACCGCGCCGATAATCGCCTTGCTGCTCGATCGAATCAGCACACCGCCGGGAACCGGAATGAGCCTGCCGCCGGCCAGCGCGTTCACCGCGGAGACAAAGGCGGGCGCCACCGCAGCTCGCGCCGCGATCGCGCGGCTGCCGATCCCCAAGGCCAAGGCACCATAGGCCTTGGCTTGCGCAATGTCAGGGCGCAGCAGACTCGAACCATCCTCGCGCTTGAACGACACCAGGCAACCGGCGGCATCGAGCACGGCGACAGTGAGCGGCGGCAGCCCGAGGCTGCGTCCGTGTTCCAGGGCATGATCAACGACGATTGTCGCATGAGCCAGATCGATCATTTTACGAGTCCCTCGATAAGCGCCTTATGAAATGCGCGCGGATCTTGAATCTGCGGCGCGTGTCCCAGTTCCGGGAATTCCACCAGTTTCGCTCCCGGTATGAGTTCTGCCGCGCGCTTGGCGAGTTCGGGATAATTTCCCAAGGTAGCGCGAATTTTCGGCGGCGCGAAATCCTTGCCGATGGCCGTGTTGTCCTTGTCGCCGATCATGAGCAGTGTGGGCACGGTGATTTTCGCGAATTCGTAGAACACCGGCTGAGTGTAGATCATGTCGTAGATCAACGCTGAATTCCACGCCACGAGTTCCTTGCCCGGCCCGTTGTTCAAGCCCGCCAGCATCTGTACCCAAGGCTCATAGTCCGCGCTCCAATGGCCCGCGTAGTAGGTGCCCTGTTCATAGCGACGAATGCCGTCGGCGTTGGTCTTCAGCTCGCGCGCGAACCAATCATCGACCGAAATGTCGGGAACCCCCTTGGTTTTCCAGTCCTCCAGGCCCAACGGGTCCACGAGCACCAGCTGTCCGGTCTCGGCGGGATACATCAGGGCATACCGAACCGCAATCATCCCGCCCGTCGAGTGCGCAATCAGCGTCGCGGTTTTGACGCCGAGCGAGGCCAGCAGGGCGTGTGTGTTCCGCGCGAGCTGCTGAAAGGTGTATTGATAGCGCTCCGGCTTGCTCGATTTGCAAAAGCCGATCTGATCCGGTGCGATGACGCGGTAGCCGGCTGCGGTGAGCGCGTCGATCGTGCCTTGCCATGTGGCGGCACAGAAATTCTTTCCATGCAGCAGCACTGCAGTTCGGCCGTTCGCAATTTTTGGACGCACGTCCAAGTAGGCCATGTGCAATGTTTGGCGCTGCGAGGGGAAATCGAATTGTGCTACCGGATAAGGATAGGAGAACCCCTGGAGTTCAGGGCCATAGGTAGGTGTGTCGGCGCATGCGGCCGATGCGAATGTTGCGCCAATGGCCAGCAGCCCGGCCGGAAAGAAACTCTTGAAAATCATGAATCGACTCCTGATGCCCAGGGCTTCGATTCTAACTGTCGCCCTGCCGCACGCACATATTTCGATGCTGCGCCGGATCATGTCTTACAATCCCGTGCTATGAAAATCTACCCATTGCTGTTGATTTCCCTGATCTCGACCGCCGGGTTTGCCGGGCCCATCACTTCCTCCGCCGAGCGCTTGGGCACCGTGTCGTTCGCGGTCTCCTGCGCGCCGGCTGTCGAGGCGCGGTTTACTCGCGGCGTCGCATTGCTGCACGATTTTTGGTACCAGGAGGCGCAGCATCAGTTTGAGGAAATCGCGAAGGCTGACCCGAACTGCGCCATGGCGCACTGGGGTGTCGCGATGAGCCTGTTTCACCAAATATGGGATCGGCCCGATGACGCGACCGTCGCGCATGGCTGGCGGGAAATGCAGGCCGCTCAGGCGCACCCGGCCAAGACCGCCCGTGAACGCGAATACGTCTCCGCCTTGGGCGGTTTCTACAAGCCCGATCAGCGCAACTATCAATCCCGCATTGAAGGCTATGCCGCCGCGATGGCGAAGCTGTACCAAGATCATCCGGACGATACCGATGCGGGCGCCTTCTATGCGTTGTCGTTGCTGGCGGCGCAACCGCCCAATGAAGCCAGCGTGACCCTCAATCAAAAGGCCATGGCAGTGCTCAGTCCCTTGTTCGTGAAATATCCCGATCATCCGGGAGTGGTGCACTACATCATTCATGCCTGCGATACACCGTCGCTCGCACCGGATGGGCTCGCCGCTGCCAAACACTATGGGGAAATTGCCGCATCGGCGCCCCATGCCGTCCACATGCCCGGCCATATCTTTGCCCGGCTGGGAATGTGGCAGGAGGACATTGATTCGAATGTCGGTTCGGTGGCGGCTTCGCATGCGGCCGAGGCGAAAAAGCAGAGCGGCGCCATGGATCAGTTTCACTCGGATGATTTTCTTCTCTACGCCTACCTGCAAAGCGGCCAGGACGCCAAAGCCAAAGCCGTCCTCCATGATTCAGCTGCCGCGATTGCCCACTTCGAGTCGATGTCGGACATGGGTGAGCACTACATGGTGGGAATGTTTCCCTACTTCCGCACCAAGCTGCCGATTTTCTTCGACTTGGAGATGCGCGACTGGAAAGCCGCCGCTGCAATCGAAGCCATTGCCGGCGCGCCGCCGGAGACTCAAACCCTGACCTTTTGGGCGCGCACCGTGGCTGCGGGGCATTTGCGCCAGCCGCGGCAAGCTCGCGACAACCTGGTTGCCTACGATGCGCTGATCGAAAAGATCAAGCAGGGACGGCATGCTTACTTTGCCGACTCGACCGGCGCGCGCGTCATGCGCGGCGAAATGCTCGCGTGGATCGCGTTCGCGGACGGCAAATCGGCCGATGCGGTGAAGCTGATGCAGGAGAGCGCGGACCTGCAGGACAAGGTTGGCCAAGGCGAGGTTGATATTCCCGCGCGCGAAATGCTGGCCGATATGTTGCTGGAACTGAAGCGGCCGCAAGAAGCATTGGTCGAATATAAAAAGGCTCTCATCTTGAGCCCCAATCGGTTCAACGGATTGTTCAATGCAGGCATGGCCGCGGAAGCGGCGGGAGACAGGGTGCAAGCGCAGGCGTACTACGCGACGTTGCTGAAGTTGACCGATAACGGCTCGCAATCCACGCGGTCTGAATTCGATCACGCCAAAGCCGCCGTTTCCGCCGCGAGGGTCGCCGTCAAGTGACGAACGCCGCCAGCCGGCGGCTGCATTTCACGCTCGAGGCCACGGCCGCAAGCTCGAGTGCCCGTGCCGCGCGCTTTACGACGCGGCACAACGAAGTGCTCACGCCCACCTTCATGCCCGTCGGAACGCATGCGGCCGTTCGATCGCAGCGCCGCGAAGATCTGCTGGAAAGCGGCGCGCAGGTACTGCTGGCCAATACTTATCACCTTTTATTGCGGCCGGGCGTCGAGATCTTCGAAAAATTCGGCGGCATCCATGGCTTCATGAATTGGCCGCGATCGGTATTGACGGATTCCGGCGGCTATCAAATATTTTCGCTGCCGGGGAGCCGCACGCTGCACGAGGATCACGCCGAATTTACCAGCTATGTGGACAACAGCCTGATTCGTTTGAGTCCTGAGAGCAGCATCGAGGCTCAGAAGGCAATCGGCGCCGACATCATGATGGTGCTCGATCAATGCGTGCCCGCGACGGTCGAGCACAGTGTCGCCCGCAGCGCGATGCAAGTCACGCACCGCTGGGCGCAGCGCAGCCTGGCGGCTCGCGGCGACTCGCCGCAGGCGTTGTTCGGGATTGTGCAAGGCGCCAGTTACGCCGATCTTCGCATCGAGAGCGCTCAAACCATCGCACAAATGCCCTTCGACGGCTATGCCATCGGCGGACTTGCGGTGGGCGAGAGCAGTGCGCAGCGCGAAGACTGCACCGCGACCGTGACTGAGTTGTTGCCGCAGGATAGCCCGCGATATCTGATGGGCGTGGGGACCACCCGCGATTTGCTCGAAGCGGTACACCGCGGAGTCGATATGTTCGACTGCATTCTGCCGACTTCCCTCGCCAAGCAGGGCGTGGCATTCACCAGTTTAGGAAGGCGCGATCTACGGCGCGCTGCCTATCGCGGCATGGAAGGACCGATCGACCCGGCCTGCGGCTGCTATACCTGCAAAACTTATTCGATCGCGTATCTGTTTCATCTGCAGCGCGTGCATGAGACCACAGGATGGCAGCTGCTCGGTCTTCACAATGTTCATTTTTACATGCGCTTGATGCGCACCATGCGCGAGCACATTCTCTCGGGCACATGGCTGCCGTTCTATCATGCGCAGCGCGACTTGCTCGATGCGCGCGACAGCTACGGCAAGGCGCCGACTCATGTGACGAAAGCCGCCGTGCGCGCGGCCAGGCGCAAGCGCGGTCGATACGAAGTCATCATCCGGGAAGAGGTGGGATACATTCGTGATATGACCTCGGGCGAAGTCATGCACCTCGGCACCGATCCGGCGCAGGAAGCGCGCTCGCTCTATGTGGAGCAGTCGCGGCTCATCGAGCGCCTGCAAGTTCCGTCGGACCAGCCGCTGGTGGTGTGGGATGTGGGACTGGGCGCGGCGGCCAATGCGATGGCTGCCATCCTCGCGGCCGAATCTTTGAGTTCCGGATCCGCGGCCCGGCAGCTCCTGCTCGTGAGCTTCGAGAGCGACCTGGATTCGCTCAAGCTCGCGCTGCGGCACCCCCGCTGGTTCAAACACCTGCGGCACGCCGCCCCGCGCGCGCTGTTGGCGGAGAATCGCTGGATCAACGCTGCGGCCGCGATCGATTGGCTCCTGTTGCGCGGCGACTTCGCCGCGCGAAAATTCGATGCACCATCGCCGGATATCATTTTCTTCGACCCATTCTCGTTCAAGACCGACAGCGCACTGTGGACGCTGCCGGCGTTTCGCGAGCTTGCCCAAGCCTGTTTGCAAAAACCGGCGGAGCTCTTTACCTACACATACTCCACGAGTGTCCGAGCCGCCATGCTGGCCGCCGGCTTTTACGTCGCCAAGGGCCGCGGCACCGGTCCCAAAGCGGAGACGACCATCGGTCTATCGCCGCAGGCCGCGGCCGCTCCGCACGATCACGAATTGTTGGGGCAGGAGTGGTTGGCGAAATGGCGGCGCAGCGACGCTAAGGCTCCGTTCGGCAGCCCCGCGGATGATATGTCGTGGCACGAAGCGGTGGTTTTACACCCGCAGTTCCGGCAGCAACCGTGATCAGAGACGTCCCACGCTTGCAAGTTCGCTAGTCGCTGACGGCAATCGCCGACGGCAGCAGCGCCGCCGCGAACGGCGAGCCGCTTATCGGTACGAGCGCGCCGCTGGCCGGCGTAACGGCGTAGGCCGATACGGTGTTCGACCCGGAATTCGCGACGAAGACAAACTTACCGGTGGGATCGGCGGCTACCGATGAGGGCTGTTCAGATGATGCAAACGGCGATGCGGCCAAGGCCGTCAAAACACCGGTCGCGCCGCTCTGCGTGTATCCCGAGATATTGTTCGCGCCCTGATTGACGACATAGACAAAATTACCCGCCGCGCTGACGGCAATCGAAGTGGGCGTCAGCCCGGTGGGGTAGGGCGAACCGCTGATGGGGCTCTGCATCACAGCGGCACTGACGGGCAGGCCGCCGATTCCGGTTAGGGTGTTCGCGGCGAAATTCGCGATATAAATAAATTGGCCCGTTGGATCAAGAGCCAGGGCCGAAGGACTGCTTCCGGCGGGAAATGGCGAGCCGGCCTCGGCGGTCAATATGCCGGTGTTGATCGAAAACGCCGAGAATGTTCCATCCGACTGATTCGCCACATAAACAAACTCTCCGAGTGGGTCGACGGTGACCGAAGACGGCGATCGTCCGCTCGCGATGACGCCTCCCGACAGCGGCGTGAGGGCGCCGCTGGCCGCAGTGATGGCATAGCCCGATACCGTACCCGCGCTGCGGCTCGTCACGTATAAAAAAGAACTCGAAGGATCCACGGCCACGGAACTGGGCAGCGGCCCGGTAGCAAACGGTGATCCGCCAATCGCGGTCAGCGCGCCGCTGCTGCGATCGATCGTGAATGCGGAGATGTTCCCGCCCAATTGATTCGCGACGTAGACGTAGGCGCCGGTGGGATCGACGGCAATGGCCACCGGCGTGCTTCCTGCGGCGAACGGCGACCCAGCGACGGGCGCCAAGACGCCGCTCGTGGCATCGATCGTGTATGCCGACACATTGCCAGAGCCGCGGTTGGCGACATACAGGAAGCGCGGCGGATTTGTCACGCAGGTCACAGCGATGCTGCTGACATCCGAATTGCCGATGCTCCCGGTGCCGTCGGTTACCACGCAGGTTTGCGACGGATTCGTCGGCTGCGTCAGCACCGTAATGGCATAGCTTGAATTGAAATTCGCCGTGCCGAGCAGAATATTGCTGCCGTTGGACTCCTGGCCGTTGAGCTGGTTGAGAGGGGTCGAATTGTTTTGCAGCACCAGCCTGGAGCCAACCAGGCCGCTGACGCTGGCCTCGAGATTCGCCATGCCGGTGCCGCCGCCGCCGCATACGGTGCAGTTATAGCCCTTGTGGCAACCGGTGATCAGCAGTGTTGCGAGAACTGCGCCGAGCCGGACGGCCGAGTGCGTCAGTATGTTGTGACGTTTAACAATATTCATGCTGTCTCTCCCTGGACTTCGCAACCTGTAAGTCTCAATGTACCCCCTGCGACGAGGTAGATCTACATGCGAGAAACCGTACCGGACGATGCGCTGCTGAAGACCTACCGAGGCGGGCCGCATCCGGAGCGATGGGGACCCTATGCCGACTGTTTTGCCGTTACCATCGATCGCGAAGTCGATTTGACAGATTTCGTTTTCGCTTTTTACACCTCACCGGTATTTCGCATCGAAGGGTTCGTACTGCATCTGCTGCTCGGCGCATCAGCCGGCAAGGCTGACGCGCGCGCGGTCGCCGACGGGACATCCGCCACGTTTTCCGCGTGGTATGTGGGCCAGCGCACGGCGACCCAACTGCTGATGTGCGATCGCTACGAGCGTACGCGATCATGGTTTCGCGTGGCGCCGGCAACCGGTGGCGGCACGCGCCTGCAATTCGGATCAGCCGTTGCGGCCAAACGTGACAAAAAGACGGGAGCCCCGGCGCTGGGCGCCGGATTTCATTTTCTTTTATGGTTTCACATTCTCTATTCGCAAGTCTTGCTGCGTGCCGCGAGGCTCAACCTGCGGGCGCTCGAAGCACGCAAAGCTTAGGTAAGCGCTCTATACAGTGTCGTCAG
>DATHFW010000056.1:0-3289 GCA_035317945.1 Steroidobacteraceae bacterium
AAAACGACAAGCTCGTGCTCGATGCCTATGGCCTCATGCGCGCCGGCTCCCATGTCAAGAGCTGGCAGGTCTTGGCGGACTGGCTCAAGTCGCGGGGCGCTACGCCCGAGGACTACCGCTGGCTGTGCGAACGCACCGTGACCTGGGATGACCCTCGCTACGTCACGCGCCTGACCGAAGAGCTCGTCGCACGCCTGCTGACGCTCAAGCGCAGCGGCGAAGCCTTCGATGTCGTGGCGCAGCGCTTGAACCTGGATCCTGGCTTTCGCCCCAAGTCGGCGGCGGATACCTTGACCATCGCGCAGTTGGCGGCCGGCGGCGGCGGTCTTCCCAGGGTCGCCCGCGCCCTGCTCTCCGACTTCGCCGCCCGCTTCGCCGGCGACCCGCGCGTGGCCATAGCCGCGGCGCTCGCGCATCGCTTGGGTTAGCGCCCCACTTAAGTGCAGCGCCGCGTCGGGTGGCGCAGCAATAGTAGTAGAATCGCTCGATGACTTATTGCGTCGGCATGCTGGTCGACACCGGACTCGTGATGTTGTCGGACTCGCGAACCAATGCCGGCGTCGATCAAATCAATACTTTCCGGAAAATGGCGACCTTTCAGCATGCTCAAGACCGCGTGCTGGTGCTGCTGTCGGCGGGAAACCTGGCCATCACCCAGGCGGTGGTGAACCTTTTGGAGACGCCGGACGACCCCGGCCGGCCGACGCGTTTCTTGAGCGCGGCCAACATGTTCGCCGCCGCGCGCGTGGTCGGCGACGCGCTGCGCTCCATCCATGCGCGTGATGGCGAGGACTTGCGGGAACATGGCTACGACTTCAACGGCACGTTCATTTTAGGGGGCCAGATCAAGGGCGAAGAGCCGCGGCTGTTTCACATTTACTCGGCGGGCAACTTCATCGAATCCTCCATCGACACGCCCTATTTTCAGATCGGCGAATCGAAGTACGGCAAGCCCATCATCGACCGTGTGATCTCCCGCAGCAGCAGCCTGGCGCAGGCCGCCAAATGCGCGCTGGTATCGATGGACTCCACCATCCGCTCCAATCTGTCGGTCGGACCGCCCCTGGATCTGGCCATCATCAGGCGCGACGAGTTCAAGCTGGCGACGCACATCAGCATCGACATGGACAACGAATACTTCAAAATGCTGCACGAACGCTGGGGTTTCGCGCTGCAGGAAGTGTTCAGCGAACTACCCAATCCGAACTGGTAATCAACCATGAATAAACTACTGCTCTGCGCCTTGAGTCTATTTGCAACGCTGGCGGTAGCGGTGTGGCGCGGCCCGGACATCGCCGGCATGGATCCGGCAATCGCACCGGGCAACGATTTTTTCGCCTACACCAACGGCGCCTGGCTCAAGTCCACGGAAATCCCGGCGGACCGCAGCAGCTATGGCACCGGCGCGATTTTGAGCGACCTGACCACACGGCATGTCAACGAATTGCTGCAGCAAGCAGCCAAGAACGCGCCGCCTGGTTCCGAGGCGCAGCAGCTCGCCGACTACTACGAGAGCTTCATGGATGAAGCCGGCATCGAATCGCAAGGAAGCAAACCGCTGCTGCCTGCGCTCAAGCGCATCGATGCGATTTCCAATCGCGACCAGCTGAGCGCCGCCTTGGGCGCCACGCTGCGCGCCGACGTGGACGTGCTGAATTCCACCAATCTTTACACCGGCCACCTCTTTGGCTTGTGGGTTGCCCAGGATTTGAACGATCCTGACCGCTACTCCGCGTTCCTGCTTCAGGGCGGCTTAAGTATGCCGGACCGGGAGTACTACCTGAGTGCCACGCCGCAGATGGCGGAGATTCGGCAAAAATATCAGGCGCATGTCGCGGCCGTGCTCGAACTGGCCGGCGTGAAGGATGCCCTCAAGCGCGCGGCGCCGATATTCGCGCTCGAGACTCACATGGCGCAGGTGCACTGGACGCGAGTAGCCTCAGAACAGATCGAGGCCGGCAACAATCATTGGAGCCGGCCGCAATTCGACTCGCAGGCGCCGGGCCTGAATTGGCAACGTTTCTTCGCCGCCGCCGGCTTGGCAGAGCAGCGCGATTTCGTGGTGTGGCAGCCCAGTGCGCTCATCGGACTCTCCAAGCTCACCGCCTCCGAATCGCTCGAGGTATGGAAGGATTACCTGCGCTTCCATGCCGTGGAGGACGCCGCTCCTTATCTATCCAAGAAATTCGTCGACGAGAATTTCGCGTTCTACGGCCGGGTCCTGTACGGCACGCCGCAATTGCGCCCGCGCTGGAAGCGCGCCGTGTCGGCCGCCGACTTCGCCTTGGGCGATGCGGTCGGCAAGCTGTATGTGCAGCGCTATTTTTCGCCGGCGGAGAAAGCGCGCGCCGAGGCCATGGTGCGCAATCTGCTGGCGGCCTTCAGCGCACGCATCGATAGGCTGGAGTGGATGGCGCCGCAGACCAAGGCGATCGCCAAGGAAAAGCTCGCGTCCTTAAAAATCGGCGTCGGCTATCCGGATCACTGGCGCTCGTATGCGGGATTGAAAGTCGTCCGCGGCGACGCGCTCGGCAACTTTCAGCGCGCGGAACTGTTCGAGTACCGAAGAAACCTGGCCAAGTTCGGGCATCCCGTCGACCGCTCCGAGTGGGTGATGAATGCTCAATTGGTGAACGCGGTGAACCTGCCCGCGATGAACGCCATCAACTTTCCCGCCGCGGTTTTGCAGCCGCCGTATTTCGATCCGAACCAGCCGCTGGCCATGGACTACGGGGCGATCGGCGCCACCATTGGTCATGAGATCAGCCACAGCTTCGATGACCAGGGCGCGCTGTTCGACGCCCACGGCCGCTTGAACAACTGGTGGCAGCCGGGCGACTTCGCGCATTTCCGCGCATCGGGCGCACGCCTGGCCGCGCAATTTGACGGCTACAAGCCGTTTGCCGATCTAGCAGTGAACGGCAAGCAGACCTTGAGCGAGAACATCGCGGATGTGGCCGGCTTGAACGCCGCCTACGACGCCTATCACCTAAGCACAAAAGGCAGCGAGCCGGTCGAGGCCGCAGGGTTCAACGGCGACCAGCTGTTCTTCGTGAGCTTTGGACAGAGCTGGCGGGAGAAATTACGCGAGCCGGCGCTGCGCGATGAAATCATCACCGATGGCCATGCGCCGGCGCAGTATCGCGCCGAGACGGTGCGAAATCTCGACGCCTGGTACTCGGCCTTTCAGGTCAAGCCCGGGCAGGCGCTGTTCCTCGCGCCTGAAGATCGTGTGCGCGTGTGGTGAGGCGAAATCGCGGCTGCCGCTAATTCAACAGCTCATCCAGCA
>DATHFW010000057.1:0-2974 GCA_035317945.1 Steroidobacteraceae bacterium
GCCGACAAGGACCGCCAGCGTTATCAACAAGACGCAGAAACCTATCGCAACGACGTGGTGCCGCGTGCGCGCGGTCAAGCGGCCAAGAATCTGTTGGACGCCGAAGCGTATCGCCTGCAAGTCCTGGCCTTGGCGCAGGGCGAAACCTCCCGATTCGATCAGGTTTTGAATCAGTACGAACACGCGCCCGCCGTCACGCGCGAGCGCATGTATCTGGAGACCATGGAGAATGTGTACCGCAACTCACGCAAGGTGATTGTCGACGTCAAGGGCGGCAACAGCATGTTCTACCTGCCGCTGGAGAAGTTGATTTCATCAGGACCGCAGTCGGTGAATAATCCCAATGACACGATGACGGTGGCGCCGCCGCGATTGCCGGAGATTCAGGTGACGCCGGTTGAGGACCCCGCGCGGGCGCGAGGGGTACGCTGATGCAAAACCGACTGCTCTATATATTGCTTGCGGTGGTGGCCGTGATTTTGATCGTGCGCGCGAGCGTATTCACGGTCGCCGAGGGTCAGCTCGCCATCAAATCGATCGGCGGCGAGATCGTCGAGTCCAACTATAAGCCCGGTCTGCACTTTCGCATTCCCTTGGTCAACGAAGTCAGCCGCTACGATGCGAAAATTTTGACGCAAATGTATCCGGCGGAACACTTCCTGACCCGCGAGCAGGAACAGCTCAATGTGGACTTTTACGTCAAGTGGCGCATCCTCAATTTACGGCGCTTCTACGAGGCCACCGGCGGCACCGAAGAGGTTGCCAATGCCCGCTTGGGCGAGACGGTCAAGGACAGCATCAAGAGCGTCGTCACGCAGCGCACCTTGCAGCAGGTGATCACCGCGGAGCGCGCTGAATTTACCGGTGCGATGATGAAGACGGCGCGGCCGCTGGCGGAGCAGCTGGGCGTCGAGCTGGTGGATGTGCGCATCACCAAGATCGATCTGCCGCAGCAGGTACAGGATTCGGTATTCGATCGCATGCGGTCGAACTTCAAGGCGCAGGCTGCCAAGCTGCGCGCCGAGGGCGTGGAGGCGGCGGAACGCATCCGTGCCGAGGCGAACAAAGCGCAAACCGAAATTCTGGCCGACGCGGCGCGCAAGGCGGGGCAGACCCGCGGCGAGGGCGATGCGTCGGCGAGCGAGGTGTATGCCCGCTCGTACTCGAAGAACGCGGAGTTCTACAGCTTTTATCGCAGCATGGAATCCTACCGGGCGGCCGTGGGCACGCAGGGCGACATGTTGGTGATCGCGCCGGACAACGCCTACTTCAAGTATTTCAACAAATCGCAAACGCAACCCCCACAGCGCTAAACCCTTAAAGTCACAATGAGTATTGGTTGGATTGAACTTGCGCGCTACTTGGGCGGCGCCTTCGCCTTGTACTTGGTGCTCGAAGGAATTTTACCCTTCGTCAATCCGGCCGCTGCGCAGCGGCTGATGGCCAAGCTGTCGAAGACCGATCCGTCGCAGCTTCGCTGGGGCGGCTTGATCAGCATGGTCGCGGGACTCGCACTGCTCTGGATGGCGCGCAATGGGTAAGAATTTGGTGGTGATCGGCCTGCAATGGGGCGATGAGGGCAAGGGCAAAGTCGTCGATCTGCTGACCGATCAAGCGCAGGCGGTGGTGCGCTTTCAGGGCGGTCACAATGCCGGACACACCCTGGTCATCGGCGGCAAGAAAACCGTTCTGTCATTGATTCCGTCCGGAATCCTGCACGCGCATGTGCAATGCCTGATCGGCAACGGCGTGGTGTTGGCGCTCGATGCTTTTTTCAAAGAGGCCGAAATGTTGATCGGGCAGGGCGTGCCGGTGTTCGACCGCCTGCGCGTCAGTCCTGCCTGCCCCCTGATCCTCTCCTCGCACGTCGCGCTCGATAAGGCGCGGGAGAAGGCGCAGGGTGCCAACGCCATCGGCACCACCGGGCGGGGCATCGGTCCGGCCTACGAAGACAAAGTGGCGCGCCGCGCGCTGCGCGTCGCTGACTTGTTTCATCGCGAGCGCTTCGCCGCGAAACTAGGCGAAGTCCTGGATTATCACAATTTCATTTTGCAGCGTTATTTCCAAACCACGCCCGTCGATTTCCAGCAGGTGCTGGAATCGAATCTGGCGCTGGGGGAACGCTTGAAGCCCCTGGTGGCAGATGTCACCGGCATTCTCGAAGAACTCAGTGTGAGCGGCCGCAATGTGCTGTTCGAAGGCGCGCAAGGCGCGATGCTGGACGTGGACCTGGGCACCTACCCTTATGTGACGTCGTCCACGACGACGGCCGGCGGCGCGGCAGCGGGTACTGGGTTGGGCCCCCGGCGCCTGCACGAGGTGCTCGGCATCGTCAAGGCCTACGCCACGCGCGTGGGCGCGGGCCCCTTCCCGACGGAATTGTTCGACGAGGCGGGCGAATATTTATCGCGCGTCGGCCATGAATTCGGCTCAGTAACCGGACGGCGCCGGCGCTGCGGCTGGTTTGATGCCGTCGCGTTGCGCCGCTCCATCGTGCACAACAGCTGCTCGCTGCTGTGCGTGACCAAGCTCGACGTGCTCGACGGCCTGGATACGATTCGCGTTTGCGTGGGCTACAAGACCGACGCAGGGATCGCCACGACGCCGCCGCTATTGTCGGGAAACTTTGCGGAGTGCCAGGCTGTCTACGAGGACATGCCGGGCTGGAAGGAGAGCACCGTGGGAATCAAAAACTACGATGATTTGCCGGACAACGCCCGCAAGTATTTGGAGCGTTTGCAGTCGCTCGTCGGCGTGCCGATCACCATCATCTCGACCGGCCCGGATCGCGAACAGACCATCATTCGCCAAAACCCCTTCGGTTAAATCCAGCAGGAGGTCTTCATGGCCAGAATTTCCTTGAAGGGCAGCGAACGCGTTGCCATGGCGGGCGCCCGCGTGCTGGCGCCGGCGGATCCCCAAGAACGGTTGGAGGTGAGCCTCATCTTGCGCTGCCGTGCGCGCGAGGAGTTCC
>DATHFW010000058.1:0-27756 GCA_035317945.1 Steroidobacteraceae bacterium
CGTTGTGTCATCTTTTGCGGTGGGCGCGGTCGGCGCCATCGGCTTGATCCTGGGCGGCTGGCTCGCGGATAAAATGAGCATCAAGCGCCGCAATGCCAGGCTGGTACTGTCCGCCTGGTGCATGAGCATCGCGGCGCCGTGCATTTTCTTCGCCGTCAATCAGCCCAAGGGTTCGATCACCCCTTACATTCTATTGATGGCCATGGGTACGATCACGATGTATGTGTATTACTCAACCGTTTACACGGCGATACAGGATGTGATCGAACCGCGCCTGCGCGGCACCGCGGTCGCAATATATTTCTGCTGCATGTATATCTTTGGCGCGAGCATGGGACCGGTCGGAACCGGCATGTTGAGTGATCACTTCGCGCACAAGGCGATGATCGATGCCGGCGCCGGCACGATGACCGAGGCTTTCAAGGCCACCGGCCTGCACAACGCCATGTACATCATTCCGATTCTCGCGTTGGCGGCTGCCGCGGTATTGTTCGCCGCCTCGCGCACCATGGATAAGGATGTGCGCAAGCAGGAACTTGCGCATCACGCTGCGAAAGCTTAGAGCGGCCTTCGCCGGCCCTGCGCTTTTAAGCCTTAACCGGACGCAGTGTGTCGCTGAAGCTTGCCAGGTGATAGTCGGCATCGCCCAAGCTCAAGTCGATCATCGTCAGCCGCTTGAAATAGTGGCTCACGATGAGTTCATCGACCACGCCCATGCCGCCGTGCATCTGCACGGCATGCTGACCCACCAGCCGGCCGGCCTGCCCGATATACGCCTTGGCCGCCGATATGGCGCGATGCCGATCCGCCGCGTCCTGCGAATCGGCGTGCACCGCGGCGATGATGGCCATCGAGCGCGACTGCTCTGCGGCGATCAGCATGTCTGCCATCTTGTGCTTCAGTGCTTGGAACGTGCCGATGGCCACCCCAAATTGCTTGCGGGTTTTCAAGTAGTTCAAGGTCGCTTGATTCAGCGCGTTGATGATGCCGACGGCCTCTGCACACAGCGCCGCAATGGCCCGGTCCACCGCCCGTTCGATGACCGGCAATGCCCGCGACGGCGCGCCGATCAAGGCCTCGCCCTCCACGGTCACATTTTCCAGCAGCAGGTCGGCAGCGCGCGCGCCGGACTGGGTCGGATACGCGGCGACGGTGAGGCCTTTGGCATCGCGCGGCACCAAAAAAAGCGAAATGCCGTCGCGATCGCTGATGCTGCCGCTGCTGCGCGCCGAGACCAGAAAATAATCGGCGGATGCGCCGTCGAGCACCACGGTCTTGCGGCCCGATAGGCGCCGGCTTGCGCCGCTCTCTTGAGCGGTGCAGGCGACATAGGACAGATCATATCGGCCTGCCGCCTCGTAGCCTGCCAGCGCGATCTTCAAGGTGCCGGCCGCAATCTGCGGCAGCAGCCGTTGCTTCATCGGTTCCGATGCGGCATCGCGAATCAATCCGCCGCAAGTCACGACAGTGCTCAGGTAAGGCTCCAGCAGAAGCCCCTGACCAAACTGTTCCATGACCAGCATGATGTCGACGGCATTGCCGCCAAGACCGCCGAAATCTTCCGGAAACGGCAGCGCCAGCAACCCCAGTTCCGCGAACCGGCTCCAGGCTTCCGCGGAATATCCCAGGCTCGACGCTGAGAATTTGCGGCGTTTGTCGAAATCGTAGTCGCGTGAAATGAAGCGCTGCAATGTGTCCTGCAGCGCCAATTGCTCTTCGCTGTAATTGAATTCCATGTGTGCTCTTTAGAGGCCCAAAATCATCTGCGAGATGATGTTCTTTTGGATTTCGGTGGATCCGGCGTAAATCGTGGTCTTGCGCTGGTTGAAGTATTGCCCGGAAATCGGCGGTGCGTAGGAGCGGTAATGAGCGCTCAGCAGCGGATTGCCGACCCAGGCCATGTCGAGCGCCTCACGAACATAGGGGAGCGCGTCATGCCCGAGCGCATGCATTTTGAGTTCGGCGAGCTGCTGAATGATCTCCGATCCCTTGATCTTGAGAACCGATACTTCGGGCCCCAGCGCCCCCTGTTCCTTCGCGCTCGCCGACAGCACCCGCAGATTGGTGATCTCCAGCGCCATCAATTCCATTTCGACTTGAGCGATGCGGTCGCGAAATCGCGAGTCTTCGATGAGCGGACGGCCGTTGGACATCTGCTCGCCCGCGATCTCCTTGAGTTTCTTCAGCGCTCGCTTGCAGGCGCCGATGCCGGCATTGCCGCTGCGCTCGTGAGTGAGCAGGAATTTTGCGTAGGTCCAACCCTTGTTCTCTTCGCCGATCAAGTTCTGCACCGGCACTTTCACATTGTCGAAGAAGATGTCGTTTATTTCATGCTCGCCGTCGAGCATGATGATCGGCCGGACCGTGATGCCGGGGCTCTTCATGTCGATCAGCAAGAACGATATGCCCTGTTGCTGGCGCCCTTCGCTGCTGGTGCGGACCAGGCAGAAAATCCAGTCCGCGTACTGCCCCAGGGTGTTCCAAGTCTTCTGGCCGTTGACGATATAGTGATCGCCCTGGCGTACGGCACTGGTGCGCAGCGAGGCGAGATCGGAGCCTGAACCGGGTTCGGAATATCCCTGGCACCACCAATCCTCGCCTGAAAGTATCCGCGGCAGGAAGTATTCCTGCTGCGCGGCATCGCCGAACGTCTGCATCACCGGCGCGAGCATTTTCAATGAAAATGGATTCTGCGGCGGTGCGCAGGCGTCCGCGCGCTCCTCCTCGAAAATGTGCTGCTGTACGATGTCCCAACCGGTGCCGCCGAAACGCGTCGGCCAATTGACGGCGCCCCAGCCTTTGCGGAACAGGATCTTCTGCCAGCGCACCATGTCGTCCTTGGAAATCCGCCTTCCCAGCTGCAACTTGGTGCGAATGTCCGTGGGCAATTCGGCATCGAAAAAAGCGCGCACCCCGGCGCGAAATTTCTCTTCTTCCGGACTGTAATTAAGATCCATGATTGTTTCCTTCAATCCACCGTTACGACGATCTTGCCGCGCGCGGCGCGCGAACCGAGTCTGCCGATCGCTTCACCCCCGCGGGACAGGGGAAATCGCTCGGTCACGGCAGGCTTAATTTTACCATCCAGATACAGCGCCATCAGTGCGGCCACATTGGCGGCGTGCACCGCAGGACTGCGCTGAGTGAACTCGCCCCAGAACACGCCGACGATTTCGCAGCCCTTGAGCAACGCGAGATTGAGCGGCAGTTTCGGGATGCCGGCGGTAAAGCCCACGACCAGGTGGCGCCCCTGCCAGGCGATGGCGCGCAGTGCCGCTTCGGTGTAGTCACCGCCGATCCCGTCATAGATCACGTTGGCTCCATCCGTGCCGCAGGCCGCCTTGAAACTATCGGTCAAGGTGCGGGCAGCCGTCTTGTCCAGCGGACCCAAAGGGTATTGGACGCTGTCGTCGGCGCCATGCTCGCGAGCCAGCGCGAGTTTCTCCGCGCTCGAGGCGGCCGCGATGACGCGGGCGCCCATCGCCTTGCCCAATTCCACCGCCGCCAAACCGACGCCGCCGCCGGCTCCAAGGACCAACAGGGTCTCGCCGGAACGCAGTTGGGCACGGTCTTTCAAGGCGTGCTGCGACGTGCCGTAGGTCAGCAGCAGCGCCGCCGCTTCGTCGAACGGCATGCTGTCGGGGATCTTCCAGCAATTGCCGGCACCGGCGATGGCCTTCTCTGCCATGGCGCTGCGCACCGGACTCACCAAAACGCGGTCGCCGACTTTCAAGTTCGTTACGCCCTCGCCCAACGCCTCGACCACACCGGAGAGTTCGCCGCCGGGCGCAAAGGGCCTGGGCGGTTTGATTTGATACAGATCCTGGATGATGAGCAGATCCGGAAAATTGACTCCCACGGCGCGCACCTTGATGCGTACTTCGCCGCGTCCCGGCACAGGTTCCGGAATCTCCTCGAGCACGAGGGTTTCGGGGCCGCCCGCTTGACGGCTGAGTAATGCTTTCATGATTGCGCTGCCATTTGAGAAGTTGCTTTAGCGTTCTCGCGTTCCTGCAGTTCGCGCCACATGATCTTGCCGGCGCCCGACTTCGGCAGCGCGTCGACGAATTCAATGACGCGCGGCACTTTATAAGCCGCCATGTGTTCCCGGCACCAGTCGATGATGGGCTGCGCTTCGATTTTGCCGCGCCACTCAGGCCTGAGCACGATCACGGCTTTGACCGTCTCGCCGCGATGCGCATCCTTGGTGCCGATGATGCAGGCTTCCTGGACCGCCGGGTGTTGGTACATGAGCGACTCGATTTCGGTCGGCCACACCTTGTAGCCCGACGCATTGATCATGCGTTTCAATCGGTCGACGATGAAGAAATAGCCCTCTGCGTCCATCTTGCCCAGATCGCCGCTGCGAAAGAATTGCTTGCCGTCGAGTTCCATGAACACTTGCGCCGTGTCCTCGGGCTTTTTCCAGTAACCCAGGAACACTTGCGGACCGTGCATGATGATTTCGCCCACCTCGCCGGGCGGTAGTTCCTGCAACGTGACCGGATCGACGATGCGCGAATCCACATCGTGGATCGGAATACCCAGGCACTGCTGCTTCGAGTGGTCGGCCGGGTTGATATGCGTGGCGCCGATGGTCTCGGTCAGGCCATACCCCTCGACATAGGTGATCCCGATGTTGGCGAGCCGCTGCGCGACGGCGGCCGGCATCGCGGCGCCGCCGCCGCTCAAGCGCTGAATCGACGACAGATCATACTTGTCGATATTCGGATTCAAGAAAAAATCCTGAATCATGGTCGGAATCGCCGTCCAACTCGCGACCTTATAACGCTCGACGCATTGCGCCGCAACTTCACGGTCCCAGCGCGGCAGAAGAACCAGCGTGTTGCCGACGAACAGGGGTCCATTCATGCCGCCTTGCATGCCGGTCACATGAAACATCGGCGCAACGGCCAGCAGCGTCATCTCGGGCTGCAGGGCAAACCACTGCGCGCCGGCCACGGCCGTATGCATGACCGTGCGGTGCGTATGCATGCAGCCCTTGGGCTGTCCCGTCGTGCCGGAGGTGTACGGCATCACGCACAGATCGTCCGGGCCCGCGGTCAGGGACCCTGGCCTAAGATCGGCGGCGAGCACGTCCTTCCAAAGCGCCAAACCTTGCGACTGGTAATCGACGCGCGGCGCGCTGATGAAGTCCGGTACGGTCAGGGTCGTCGGTTCCTTCAAGTAATCGGAGTACGCCGCAACAATGACGTGCCTGAGATCCTGGCTCTTGAGCAGGGGCTCGACGCGCGGGTACAGCTCCTGCGACACCAACATGGTCGCAGCGCCGGCATCTTTGGCGTAGCGCAGCAGTTCCTGGGTCAAATTCATCGGATTCAGCGGCACGACCACCGCGTTCGCGCGCAGGATGCCGTAGTAGCCGATGATGAACTGCGGGCTGTTCTGCATGAGCAGCAGCACGCGATCGCCCTTTTGAACCCCGCACTTCTGCTCGAGATATCCGGCAATGCGCTCGGCCTCGTCGTGAAACGCCGCAAAGCTTATCTGCGTGTCGTAGTACACCAGAAAAGGTTTATCCGGATAGCGCCGCGCCGATACCTCGGCGTTGTAGAACAAATTCGTGGCAGGCGCGATCAGGTTGTGCATCGCATGCGCCGGCCAAAATTTGAAGTGCGCGTGCGACACGGCTTACGCCTTCGGCCGGTAGCGCGACAGTTCCAGCTTGGCGATCTGCTCGCGATGCACTTCGTCCGGGCCATCGGCCAGGCGCAAGGTGCGCGCCCCCGCCCACAAGGCCGCCAGCGGGAAGTCATCGCTCACGCCGCCGGCGCCATGCATCTGAATGGCCCAGTCGAGAACCTGCAGCGTCATCGTCGGCGCTGCAACCTTGATCATGGCGATTTCGGCCTTGGCGGCGCGATTGCCCACCGTATCCATCATGTAGGCAGCATTCAGCACCAGCCAGCGCACCTGGTCGATCATGATGCGCGACTGCGCGATGCGTTCGAGCGTGACGCCCTGCTCCGACAGCCGCTTGCCGAATGCGACTCGCGTCTGCGAGCGCTTGCACATGAGTTCCAATGCGCGCTCGGCCACGCCGATGGTGCGCATGCAGTGATGAATTCGCCCTGGACCCAGGCGGCCCTGCGCGATTTCAAAGCCGCGCCCTTCGCCCAGCAGCAGATTTTCCGCCGGCACGCGCACGTCCACAAAGTCGACTTCCGCATGCCCGTGCGGCGCGTGATCGTAGCCAAATACCGTCAAGGTGCGCAGTACTTTGACGCCGGGTGTCTTCATCGGCACCAGAATCATGGATTGCTGGCTGTGCCGGCCTGCCTCCGGATTGGTCTTGCCCATGAAAATCAAGATCTCGCAGCGCGGATCGCCGGCGCCGGAGGTCCACCACTTGCGGCCGTTGATCACGTAGTTGTCGCCGTCGCGCACGATGGAAGACTGAATATTGGTGGCGTCGCTCGAAGCGACATTGGGTTCCGTCATGGCGAACGCCGAGCGGATCTTGCCGTCGAGCAGCGGCGCCAGCCAACGCTGCTGCTGCTCCTTGGTGGCGTAGCGCGCCAACACCTCCATGTTGCCGGTGTCCGGCGCCGAGCAGTTGAACGCCTCGGGGGCAATATGCGAGCGCCCCATGATTTCGCACAGCGGCGCGTACTCGAGGTTGGTGAGCCCGGCGCCGTGCTCGGAGTGCGGAAGAAACAAGTTCCAGAGATTCTCCGACCTCGCCCTCTTCTTCAGGTCCTCGACGACCTTGGTGACTTTCCAAGGATTGCCCGCGCGCCGGTTTTCTTCGAGCTCTTTGTGATAGAGCGGCTCGGCGGGATAAACGTGGTTATCCATGAACTGGCTGACCCGCTCCTGCAGATCGCGAACTTTGTCACTGTGCGAAAAATCCATGGGAATCCTTTGATCTAATTCAAACGTCGAAAGATTGCTGCACGAGCTTCCAGCCCAGCTCGGCGAGGGGTCGGGTTCTGCGGCCCGCCTGCAGCGCCGTGTCGCTCGAAGCGTTGCCCTGCAGGGCGCGCGCCAGCACACCTTGCAGTATGGCGGCCATGCGAAACATGCAGAAGGCCGAGTAGTAGGCCCAATCCCTGGGCGCCACCGGCGCGATGCCGCGCAAGCTGCAGTATTCGGCCACGCATTCGGCTTCGGAAGGAATCAGGTAGGTTTTCGGATCCACGCCGCCGAGGCCGCGAAACTCCGCCACCGGGAGGTGATAGCGCATGCAGTAGTAGGCCAGATCGACGAGAGGGTGACCGAGCGTCGACAGTTCCCAATCGAGAACCGCCAATATTCGCGGCTCGGTGGGATGAAAAATCGTGTTATCGAGACGGAAATCGCCGTGCACGATGGAAGTCTGTTCGTCGGCGGGTATGTGCCCCGGCAGCCATTCAATCAAGCGTTCGATCCCCTCGATCTTTTCAGTTTCCGACGCTCGATATTGTTGTGTCCAGCGTGCGACCTGACGCTCGACATAGTGGCTCGGTTTGCCGAAGTCGCTTAAAGATACGGCGGCATAATCCACCGAATGCAATGCGGCCAACACGCGCACCATTTCGCGATAAACATCGCGGCGCCCCGGCGCCGCCACTTCCGGCAGCAATGCGTCCCAAAAAATGCGGCCCTCGACGTAGTCCATGACGTAGAAGGCGCTGCCGATCACCTCGCTGTCCTCGCACAAGGCATGAACATGCGCCACCGGCACGCCGGTACCTTCCAGCGCTGCGAGCACGCGAAACTCGCGGTCCACCGCGTGCGCCGATGGCAGAAGCTTGCCCGGCGGCTTGCGCCGCAGCACATAGCGGCGCGCCGGCGACTGCACCAAAAAAGTCGGGTTGGACTGACCACCGGCGAACTGCTGCACGTCGATGGGGCCGGAAAACCCAGCGATGTGAATTTGCATCCACGCAACGAGACGCGCCGTGTCGAAGCTGTGCCGCGTCGGGGTCTGCCGCAGGCCCGCCGCTGGGACGTTCGTCGTCATGTACTCGAGGCGCCGCCGTCCACGGCGATGTACTGCCCCGTGACGTGCCGCGAAGCCTCTGAGGCCAAATAGACCGCCGCGCCCTGCAGGTCCGTGTCGCCGCCGATCCGCCCCAGCGGCGTTCTCGCAATCACATCGGTCATCATGGAATCCAACAGTCCGCTGGCCATTTTCGATGGGAAAAAGCCCGGGCAGATCGCATTGACGCGAATGTTGTACTGACCCCATTCGCCCGCGAGCGCGCGCGTCAGATGCAGCGCCGCCGCCTTCGAGGAATAGTAGGCCACCGCTTTCATTTGCATACCCGCGCGCAGTGCGGCGGTGGATGCGATGACAATGATGTTGCCTGAGCGCTGCGGAATGAAACAGCGATTAGCCACCGCTTGGCTCAACGCGAACACGCTCGACGCATTCAGCGTCATGACTTTGTTCCAGGCTTCCAGAGGATGCTCCTCTGCCTTGGCGCCCCAGGTCGCGCCGGCGTTGTTCACCAGGATGTTGATGCCGCCGTAGTGTTTGACCACCGCGTCGACCAACACCGGCACTTGATCCGGCTTCGACAGGTCATTGGTGACCGTGAAAGCATCGATGCCGTGTTTCTCGAGATCCGCTTTCGCTTCTTCAAGTTCAGCCGCTTTACGCGCGCTGATGGCAATCTTCGCGCCCATTTCGCCCAGGCCCTTGGCGATTTGCAATCCCAAGCCGCGCGAGCCGCCCGTGATCAGCGCCACCTTGCCGCCCAGCTCGAATAAGTCTCGCAATCCCATTAGACGACCTCGAACAGGCCTGCCGCTCCCTGACCGCCGCCGATGCACATGGTGACCACCACCAGCTTGGCGCCGCGGCGCTTGCCTTCGATCAGCGCATGACCGGTCAGGCGCGCACCGCTGACACCATAGGGGTGGCCCACGGCAATGGCGCCGCCATTGACGTTCAAACGCTCGTCAGGGATGCCCAGCTTGTCGCGGCAGTAGAGAACCTGGCAGGCAAACGCTTCGTTCAGTTCCCACAAATCGATGTCGCTGATCTTGACGCCGGCGCGCTTGAGCAGTCGCGGCACCGCATAGATCGGTCCGATGCCCATTTCGTCGGGCTCGCAGCCGGCCACTGCGAAGCCGCGAAAAATGCCCAGAGGCTTGATGCCGCGCTTCTCGGCGAGCTTGGCGTCCATCACCACGCAGGCGCTGCTGCCGTCGGAGAATTGACTGGCGTTGCCCGCCGTGATCACACCGCCCGGCATGGCGGAGCGGATCTTCGCGACCCCTTCCAGCGTGGTATCCGGTCGGATGCCCTCGTCGCTGGAAATCGTGACCTCGCGAGTCGAGATGGCGCCGGTATTCTTGTCGATCACGCCCATGGTCGTGGTCATCGGGACAATCTCGTCCTTGAACTTGCCGGCAGCTTGGCCGGCGGCGGCACGCAGCTGGCTGCGAACGCCGTATTCGTCCTGAGCTTCCTTGGAGATGTTGTAGCGCTTCGCCACCGTTTCGGCCGTTTGCAGCATGCTCCAATACAGTGTCGGCTTGTGCTCATCGATCCATGGATCGCGGCGCATGTGCGTATTGGTTTCATTCTGCACGCAGGAAATGCTTTCAAGGCCGCCGGCGACAATGACCTCCGCGCCCTCCGTCATGACTCGCTGTGCAGCCAAGGCGATCGACTGCAACCCTGAACTACAGAAGCGATTGATGCTCAGGCCCGCGGTGGTGATCGGCAATCCGGCGCGCAGCGCAATTTGACGCGCAATGTTGCCGCCCGTGGTGCCTTCGCCGAAGGTTGACCCCATGATCACGTCCTCGACCTCTGCCGGATCGATGCCGGCGCGCGCCACCGCGTGCTGTACGGAGTGCGCCCCGAGGGTGGCGCCATAGGTCATGTTGAATGCGCCCTTCCAGCTCTTGCCGAGCCCGGTGCGCGCGGTGGATACGATGACGGCTTCGGTCACTTGTCTGATCCTTTATATGCGCTGAATGTCTTACCGTCCTGGGCGAGGCGCGCCAGCAGCGGCGCCGGAGTCCAGAATGCCTTGTCGGCCGCTTGCGCGGCAATGTGCCGCAACGCGCGTGCCACTTCGCTCAATCCAACCTGATCCGCGTAGAACATCGGCCCTCCCCGCCAGGCGGGGAAGCCGTAGCCGTTGAGATAGACGATATCGATATCGGAGCTTCGCTGCGCGATACCATCCTCGACGATGCGCGCTCCTTCGTTGATCAGCGCATAGATGCAACGCTCGACGATTTCTTCGTTGGAGACCTTGCGCGGCGTGATGCCCTTTTGCTTGCGATACTTCTCGATGATGGCGGTGACGGTGGGATCCGGGATGGCGTTTCGCGCACCGGCTTCATAGCGATACCAACCGGCGCCGGTTTTCTGCCCGAATCGGCCGGCCTCGCACAAATCGTCCGCAACATTCGAAAGATCCCGGTCCGGAAATTCAGCAGCGCGGCGCTTGCGTGCCGCCCAACCAATATCCAAACCCGCCAAGTCGCTCATGCGGAACGGCCCCATCGCCATGCCGAAATCTTCCAGCGCCTTGTCCACTTGGGCCGGCAACGCGCCGGCCATGATCAGATCGTGAGCGGCGGCGCCGTATCGAGCCACCATGCGATTGCCGATGAATCCGTCGCAGACGCCGGAGATGACGGCGACCTTGCCGATTTTTTTGGCCAACTGCATGGCCGTGGCCAAAACGTCTTTCGCCGTCTTGGCCCCGCGGACGATCTCCAGCAGACGCATCACGTTCGCCGGACTGAAAAAATGCAGCCCGATGACATCCTGAGGACGCTTGGTGAACCTGGCGATCTCATCGAGATTCAAGGCTGACGTGTTGGAGGCCAGGATGGCGCCCTGCCGAACCACTTGGTCCAGCTTTTCAAACACCTGCTTCTTGACCTCCATGCTCTCGAACACCGCTTCGATGATCAAATCGCAATCCTTCAGCTGCGCATAGTCCAGAGTCGGCGTCACGAGTGCCATGCGCTGCTCGAGCGCGGCTTCAGTCAAGGTCCCCTTCTTGAGCGCCCCGCCATAATTGCGACGCATGGTCGCAAGGCCCTTATCGAGGGCTTCCTGCTTCATCTCCAGGAGAACGACTGGGATTCCTGCATTGATGAGGCTCATGCTGATGCCGCCGCCCATCGTGCCCGCGCCGATTACGCCGACTTTGCGAATCGGCCGCGCCGGCGTGTCAGCCGGCACATCGAGGATGTGCGAGGCTGCGCGCTCGGCTTGGAATAGGTGGCGCAGCGCCGCGGACTCCGGCGATAACATCAGGGTAGCGAACAGCTCGCGTTCACGTTTGATGCCCGCATCGAAGGGCCTGTCAAAAGCGGCTGCGACCGCTTCCACGCACGCCAGCGGCGCGGGATAGCGGCCGCCCAGCGCCTTGGCGCTGTTGCGCGCGAACTGGAAGAAGGCCTCATGGTTCGGCATGCTGACCTTCAAATCACGCACGCGTTTCACGCCCAATTTCTCAGCAATCACGCGGCGTGCAAACGCCAGCGCAGCTTCCGGAAAATCGCCCTCGGCGAAGGCATCGAACAAGGGTGTACCGCGAAGCTTTTCGGAAGGAACGGTCGCCCCGGAGACGATCATGTTCAGCGCAGCCTCGGCACCGATCACGCGAGGCAAGCGCTGCGTGCCGCCTGCTCCCGGCAGCAGGCCCAGCTTTACTTCCGGCAGGGCGATTTTAGCGCCCGGTGCGGCGACTCGGTAATGACAACCCAGGGCGAGTTCCAAGCCTCCACCCATGCACACGCCGCCGATCGCGGCGATCACTGGTTTGGCGCTGCCTTCGACGGTGCTGATGACCGTCATCAAGTGCGGCTGAGTCGACGCCTTTGGCGTCCCGAATTCTCGAATATCCGCGCCTCCCGAAAAACCGGCGCCGGAACCGATCAAAACAATGGCCTCGACGGCGGGATCGGCGTTGGCGCGTTCGATGCCCTCGACGATATCCTGCCGCATGTCGAGGCCCAGACTATTCACCGGCGGATTGTCGAATTTGATGACGGCGATGCCGTCCTTTACCTCGAAGCCAGCCTTACTCGTACTCATTCTTTATTCCACTCTGCAGAACTAGGTTCCGTCGTTTTTGGCCGACTAATGTAACAGCGCGCAGTGCCCTTTGAGAAGCAAAGGACACCGCCGAAAACTCAGCTCCGAATTGCGGAAAACGCAGCTCTTATTAGGTTCGGCCGCCGCTCCGATTTACACCGCGGCGCGCTTATATAGAGCGGTCAGTTCGCCCCACGCACGCTCCGCTCCAGCTTCGTTGTAGAGCGGCTTGCCATCCGGGCCCATGGGCATGTCCTTGACGCACCAGCCGTGCTGGCAGCCATCATAGACCTCCTGCTTCTCCGGCAAATTGGCCGCTTTGAAGGCTTCCGCCAGTTTGGTCTTCGCATCCGGCTGGCGCTGGTCATCATTCATCGCAATGGCGATATAAAACTGCGCCTTCATCTGCGGCACTTTGAGATGCGGGCTGTCGGGCTTGTCAGTGACCAAGCCTCCGCCGTGGAACGAAGCCCCGGCGCCGATACGGGACGGATTTGCAGCAGCCGCCTGCATGGTCATCGGGCCGCCCATGCAATAGCCAAACACACCCATCTTGGCTTTCTTGTGGACCATTGCCTGTGAGTCGAGGAATTTTACATAGGCGGTCGAATCCGACATGACGGCATGATCGGTCAAGGGATCGCGCACCTTGGCGATCTTGGCACGGTCATCCGCACTGCTGAAGTCGAGCGTTCCGGGCAGGCCGGGTGCCTTGGTAGTGCGGTAGTAGGGATTCGGCACCAGCACGGTGTAGCCGTCCGCCGCCAGGCGCTTCGCCATGTCACGCATGGTCGGCCGAAGGCCGAATACATCGGCGAATAAAATGACGCCCGGCCATGGCCCCTTCCCTTTGGGATGAATCAATGCAGCATCGCAGCTGCCGTCGGCAGTCGTTACAACGACGTCTGTGTCCACCATGTCGGCAGCCGCGGCAGCGGCAGCGGAAGCGCCGGCGGCTGCGCTGACGCCGGCCGCCAGCGACAGCGCGGTAAACTCTCGGCGAGAAATCTTGTTGGAGTCGTCGGTCATTTAAGTACCCTCAAGAGATTGATGGTGAAGAAGCGCAATCAAGTATAGGCATTACGCTTGCGGCTTGAAACCTGGGTGGCCGCGCGAACGATGAGCGATACTGAGCAAATGAATATATTAAAAGGCAAGTCCGCGATCGTGACCGGCGCAGCAAGCGGCATCGGGCGGGCCAGCGCCATGTTGTTCGCCGCCGAAGGGGCCGCGGTGGTGGCGCTGGATCGCGCGGCGGAAGTCGAGTCCACGGCGGCCGCGATTCGCTCGGCGGGAGGCCGCGCCATTGCCTTGGTCAGGGACTCCTCCGCGGAGCAGGATGTCGCCGGCGCGGTGGCCACAGCGCTCAAAGAATTCGGCGGCCTCGATGTGTGCTATGCGAACGCCGGCATCAGCGGCGGCCTCGTGCCCTTCTTCGAGGAAACCACCGAGCGCTGGACGGAAGTGCTCAAGATCAATTTGATCGGCACTTTTCTCTTGGCCAAGTATGCTGCGATGGAGATGGTCAAGCAAAAGCGCGGCTCGATCATCTGCACGGCGTCGGTTGCGGGCCTGCGTTCCGGCGCCGGCGGCGTTCCCTATAGCGCCAGCAAAGCCGGCGTCATCAGCATGGTGCAAACGATCGCAAACCAGTTGACGGGCACCGGCGTTCGCATCAACGCCATCTGTCCGGGCCTGATTGAAACCGGCATGACCCGCCCGATATTTGAGCGCGCACGCGAGCGCGGCAGTGCAGGTAAGATCGGGCAGCTGAATCCGCTGCAGCGCTTCGGCGTGCCGCAAGAAATCGCACAGACCGCATTGTTTTTAGCGTCCGATGCGGCCTCCTACGTCAACGGTCAAGCCATTGCCGTGGATGGAGGCCTGTCCTCCTCGCACCCGATCGTCGTCGCACGGCACTGACGGTCAAAAAAAATGCCGCGGCTCCCTTTGGCGGAGGCGCGGCATTTCTTTGAATCGCCGACTTAAGTCTACTGCTTCTTGGTTCCAGTGGGCGCCGGAGTTGCTGCGGCAGTCTTGTTGGCCGCGGCCGCCTTGGCTTTCTCCGCCGCAGCGGCCTCGTCGGCGCGAGCGCCGGAAAGAATGCCTTCAATCGCATAGTTGCCTTCATGGCAGGCATATTCGAAGATCCGGCCCTTCGACGAATTGAACTCGTATTCGCCGCTCCACGCTCTGTCCCACACCGACGGATCCTCGGCCTTGAACTGATACAGGATGCGATGCGGGCCGACGCGGGTAAAGCGCTCGGTGACCTTCAACTCTTTCCAAGCACTGCGAAGCGCGGTCGCCTCCGGGAAGTTGGTGGTTTCAACCACCAAAGTCGGACCTTCGTACCAGCCGATGGAGTCGCCCATCCAGGGCCGCGCGCCGTCGGTGCGATGCTTGGCGCCGATGTGGATGATGCGCACGTCGTGGACCATTTCAACAACAATGGCCACCGTGTCCTTGCTCTGCGCAAACTCGTAGTTATTGTTGTAGAGCAACGGCAGCATGACCGGGCCGGCGCTGTAGCCGAACGAGGTTAGGCAGCGTTCAGCAAGCGTCTGGTTTTCCGGATTCTCGCCGTAGTGCGCGCGCACATACATACTCGTCTGCACGACGCCGGGCTTGTAGGGCGGCAAGTGCCCGTCCGCAGGATCGGTAATAAACGAGGTGCGCGGCTCGCCGTTGACGCGCATGACCGTTGAACCGGGATCTATCCACGCCGAGTTGTAGCCGCAACCCGCACCGCTGAATCCGCGGCCGCAGTCGTGCGGCAGATCGGTGGTCTTGACCTTCGGGTCGGTGGGCTTGTTGCCGTCAGCCATGAGCTTTGCATCATCGCCTTCGACCTTCTTCACCTCTTCGTCGGTCATCGCCCTGCGGTTGCCGTACTCTTTCGGCCGCTCGAGCGCCGTTAGCGAGGCATTGGTCCACGTGCCTTCCAGATCCGGCTGACCATAGGCATTCAGCGGTGCCTTATAGGCACCCGCTGCCGGCGAGGCAGCAGCCGCGAGTGCGGCGGAGGCAGCCAGCGCTGACATTGCCGCGCCGGCCAGAAGGGCAGTAAATTTCTTTGTGCTCATTTCAAGGGCTCCTTACGCAAGTCGCCATACATGAGTTCTTCAACGAACTCGACACACTTGAACTGCTGCAATCGAGCATCGTCGCCGAGGCGGCGATAGATGAGCATGCTCATCTTCCACGGCCTGGTGAACGTGGCCGGGTCCGTAATCTCAGCTTCGTAATGAATCGTGTTCTCGTTCATCAGGTTCCAGCGCTCGACCACTTTCATGTCTCCCGAATGAAAGTTGCCCGCGCGGTCGAACCAAGTACTGTCGTTTTGTCCGGTGACCGTAACCACCAGAGTATCGCCTTCCCATTTCGCGACCGATTGGCCCATCCAGCTGTCGATCGGCGCCGGACCCGGGTCGTTGAACAGAATGTCGCGCACCGCGCCGTCGTACTCGTAGGAGAACAGCATTGTCTTTGCGGACTGCACGATCTGGAACGGCATGGACATGTAGTTGGCGCGCGGCACGCCGGGCAGGTTGCACTTCACCTCCGGGTCGCGGTCCAAATAGTGCTTTTGATTGTCCTGCTTTTTGGCAAGCGCTTCCGGCGTGTACGGAATCTTTCCGCCTTCCACCACGCCCATGCCGGCGGGCACCGAGCCCACAGCGCCGAGAGCAACGATTGCCTTGGCGGGCACAGGAACCACCGGCCCTGCGCGCAACTCCAGCGCGGCGCTGGCGAGGTGCGGTTCGATATCCCAATTGGCCGTGTTCATCACCGACCAGACACCGCTGAAATTGGGGTGTCCGGCAACCCGGTCAATTGCACCGCCGGCCGGTGTCTTGTGGGGCGCTGCACCGGGCGCCGCAGTGGGTGCCGCATAGCCCTGTGTCAGTGCCGCCACCGATCCCGTCAAGGTCACCAGAGCCAATACTTTGATCTTCTTATTCAGAACTTCCCCCTGGGTCAAAGACATTAGATGTTCGCTGCAGGCTTTTATTTCTCGTTCGGATCCGCGCCATCTTTCGGCGCACCCGTGCCGCTCGAGCCCATGAATACTTTGTGACCATCCAAGAACGTGACGTCCCGGCCATTCGCTTTGCAGGCGGGACGGCAGCGCGCATCCTTCGCTCGGTAGCCGCGGACAATGATTTCTTCACCCGCCTTCAGCGAGTCGCGCGTGAGCCCCTCGCGCAGCAGCGTATTCGGCGTGCCTGCTTCAATCATCCATTCTTGAGATACGCCGTTGGTGAGAACGTCCATATGCACCCAGGTATGCGGATTGATCCACTCGACCTTGGTGACTTTGCCCTGGAGCATGATCGGCTGGTTGCCGTCGAACTCAGCCTGAAACGCGTGATGCGCCAATGCAGGTGCGCCGATGGCGGCCATTGCGATCAACACAACGGCAAGACTCGCCACCTTATCAGTGCGAAAATTCATTTGAGTTTTCCTCCAGCCGGCAACATATTTAAGTAGACCCTATACGTATCCTATTGCTGGACGGCGTGAAACGGGCCCGTATAATCGACGCCTATAATCGCTTTAGATCGCTGTTTTGGCAATACAATTTCCGTTGCATCCTTAAGATTGTTCGAGTAATCAAAGGCTAGCCGTGGCTGGTATATAGCAGGTGGGGAATCAATGCTCGAGGGACTGGTCACCAAATTGGCGGATACGCCCTGGAGCATCGGACTGCACGAATCGCTGTACATGTACGCGATTACAGAATCCGCGCACGTTATGTCCATCATGTTGTTTGTCGGCACCATCGCCATGGTGGACGTTCGCTTGTTAGGTATTTCCTATACTAAGGTTCCGGTGTCGCAGATGCTCTCGAAGATGCTGCCCTGGACCGTGGCGGGCTTCGCACTGCTGGTGATCACCGGCGCGATGTTGTTTCTGGCCATCCCGATCCGCACCTATCACAGCCTTTGGTTCAGACTGAAGTGCCTCATGATTCTCATCGCGGCCGTCAACATCGCCATTTTTACCTTCAAAGTGGAACGCGACAAAGCGACGTGGGATTTAGGGCCGGTGCCGCGAAAGTCGAAGATTTGCGCCGTCATTTCCTTGGGGACCTGGGCCTGCGTCATCGTTTTCGGCCGGCTCATCGCCTACAACTGGTTCGACTGCGACAGCATCACCTCTCCGACCATGGCGGAGCTCACGGGCTGTCCGTTGGATCCAGGTTAAGTCATGACGCTGTATCACACCGCGCAAAACATCGAGGCCTCGGCGCTCGGCCAGACCATTCGAGAATCCACGTGGCTGTTCCCCGCGATAGAGTCGACTCATCTGTTGGCGCTGGCGCTGCTCGGGGGCTCCGTACTGATCACTTCCCTGGCGGTATTGGGGATAGGCCTGAAGACCCCGCCGGCTGAAATTTACAAGAGCGCGCATCGCTATATGAATGGCGCGGTCATCGTGCTGCTGGTCACGGGCATATTGCTGGGGATTTCCGAGCCGGTGAAGCTCTACGGGCGGCAAGCCTTTTGGGTGAAGATGATTTCGCTGGCCGTTGCGCTGCTGGTCACCTATTTGGCATTCAATCCGCTGGTCAAGCGCGGTGCTTCAGGCGTTGGCATCCGCAGCGTGACGGCATTGACGTTGGCGGCGTGGCTGATGGTTGCCATGGCCGGGCGCTGGATTGGTTTCTCATAGAGGTTTCCATGAGCAATAGTCGGACCTTGATTGGCGCATGCGCCGTGACATTCGTGCTGGGCGTGGGAGCACTGGCGGCCGAGGAGACCGCAACTCAACCTGCGAATGGTGAGTCCGTATTCAACACTCGCTGCAAGAGTTGCCACGAGCCGGCGATGGAACGGGCGCCCACCAGGGCGGAATTGGCCTTTCGTACCCCCGCAGACATCGTCACCGCATTGACGACAGGCGTAATGGCTCCGATGGCGAAAGGTTTGTCACGGCCGGAAATCGAAGCGGTCGCGCTGTTCCTGGCGCCCGGCCAACAATTGGGCTCGGCGGGCGCCGATAAAATGTGCGCGGCCAACGGGCCCATCCAGGCCAGCGCCTCGGATTGGCCCACCTTGGGACCCGATGAAAATTCCACTCGCTTTCAGCCCCATCCTGGTATTCGCGCGGCCGACGTGCCTCGCTTGAAAGTGAAGTGGGCCTTTTCCATGCCGGGCGGCGGTCAACCCATCGTGGTCGGCGATTGGCTATTCATTACCAACCGCGGCGGCAAATTCTATGCCTTGGATGCCAAGTCCGGTTGTGTGCACTGGGCCGTCGAGGATGCCTCCTCGCGCACGACACCCATGATCATCCGTTCGTCGATTTCGCCCAGCGGCTGGGCGACCTTTGTCGGTGTCGGCAAGCGCGTGGTGCGCGCGTTCGATGCGCAAACCGGCAAGGAAATATGGCACAGCGAATCGCTGGAAGATCACATGGCTTCGAACATCACCGGCACGCCGGTGGTATCGGGAGACCAGATATTCGTGCCGCTCTCCTCCGGCGAGGAAGTCGTTGCCATGCAACCGAATTATTCCTGCTGCACGTTTCGAGGAAGTTTGGCCGCATTGGATCTCAAGACCGGCCGGAAGCAGTGGCAGACTTCCATGATCACGGAGCCATTGGCGCCCACTCGCAAGAATGCCAACGGCGTGCTGATGCAAGGCCCGGCCGGCGCACCCGTCTGGGCATCGCCGACGGTCGACGCGAAGCGCGGCCTGGTTTATGTCGTCACGGGGGACAGCTACACGGACGCAGCCACCGAGGGCGGCGATGCCATCGTCGCTTTGGAAATGAAGACCGGCAAGGTGCGCTGGAAAAACCAGGTTACCACTAATGACAATTTCATCGTGGGCTGCAGCGGTCCTGTGAAGGTGGCCAACTGTCCGACGCCGACGGGTCCTGACTTCGACTTTGGCGCCACGCCCATTTTATTCAAGCACGGCGCCAAGCAAATCCTCGTGGCCGCTCAAAAGTCCGGCATCGTCTACGGCGTCGATCCTGACAGCGGGCGCACGCTTTGGAAAACCGCGGTCGGCGCGGGCTCGCCGCTCGGTGGCGTGGAATGGGGTATTGGCGCGGACAGCCGCTACGTCTTCGTTCCGAACTCCGACATCGGCCAAATCTTCAACGAAATCGCCGTGGCGGCGGGCGCACCGCCCTCCAGCGAGTACAAAGTGCCGGGCAAGCCTGGCTTAAATGCACTTGACCCCTTCAGCGGCAAGATCATCTGGAGCACTCCGGCGCCCGTCGCCCCTTGCCATTATGCGGGCGACCGATCGAAGGACTACGCCAAGGGCGCGTGCGTGCGTGCGCAATCCGCCGCGCCGGCCGTCATGCCGGGCCTTGTGTTCTCGGGGACTTTGGATGGATGGCTTCGCGCCTACGATGCATCCAACGGGAAGATCGTGTGGGAATTCAGCACCACCGCCCAGACCTATAGCACCGTCAACGGCAACCAGGCTCAGCCCGGCGGCGGCATAGACGGCATGGGACCGACCATCGCCGGCGGCATGCTGTACACCATGTCCGGATTCAACGGTGCAGCGCGAACCGGCAGCAACGGCATCAACGTTCTGCTGGCGTTCTCGGTCGACGGGAAGTAGGCAGCGCGGCTCTCGCCGCGCCATGAATCACTCGAGGCAGACCACCAGTTTGGCGGAATGCGTGCGCCAGTTGATGGGAATCACGAAGGATCGCGGGTGCGGCGTGGTCACCTTCTCCAAATCGTGCGCGATGACGATTGGCACGGATATGACGAAGTTCTTGCCGAAGTCCCGGCGCGCGTTTCCGGAAATGGTGTTGGCTACTTCGCCGACCAGATCCTTGATATTTTCGTCGCTGGTGTCGGTTTCCTGCATGCGCATCAACAATACCGTCAGCATACCGCGCGGCGCCGTGAAATAAACGATGCCCCGGCGCGCGCCGGTGATGCCGATGACCCCCGTGTATTCATAGGCGCCCGGCTTGCCGTCGGTCACCAGGTAGGGTGAACCGACAGTCGCCGACTGTTGCGCAGAGGTTTCGAAATAGTTGGTCGTTCCCTCGATGAATGTGCGGATTTCTGCTTCTTTGAACATCTCAAGCCTCCGACAGCAGCTCTTCCAAAGCATCGTTGAGCTGACGATCGGTAAACGGCTTGCAAAGAAATCCGTTCGCTCCCTTCTCAATGGCTTCCACCGCGGTTGCTTTATCGGCAAGCGCGGAAACCACCAAAATCAGTACGTTGGCATTCATGGCGACCAATTCCTCAACGCATTCTATGCCGTCCATCTCCGGCATGGTCAAATCCATCGTAACGACATCGGGCTGGGTGCGGCGGAACATTTCCACGGCAGCACGGCCGTTGCTGGCGGCACCCACGACCTCCAGGCGGGCGATTTGCTGAGAGCGTTCGATGCGCCGCCGAATGATGTTGGAATCATCGACGATCATGAGCTTCAGGGAAGCCTTCGGGCCAACCGCATTGTCCATTACGCCGCTTCCGTGTTCCCCGCGCGCTTGGCCGGCGGCAGGCTCAACGTAAGTCGCGTAAATTTCCCGGGCACCGTGGCTACGGAAACCTTCCCGCCGATCTGCTGCATGAGCCCGGCCATCAAATTCATGCCCACGCCGCGCCCTGCATCCTTGGTGGCATTCTCGACGGTGGAGAATCCCGATTGGAAAAGCAAAGAAAATACCTGTTTGGCATCCAGGGTTGCCGCCTTTTCGGGCGTAATGAACCCCTTTTTCAGCGCGGTGTGCTTGATTTTTTCGGTCGACAAGCCTTGCCCGTCATCTTCCGCGATGAGCTTGTAGCCGGCGTCGCCGAGTTCCTGGAATATCAACTTGAGCTGGCCCTGCGTGGGCTTTCCGGCGCCCAGCCGCTCGGTCATCGACTCGATGCCGTGCACGATCGAGTTTCGCACCGCCTGTACAGCGATGTCCTTGACGATGCGCCGGTACTCATCGGGTACGGTATCGAACCCCATGCATTGCAGCGCCGCTTCTTTATTATTTTCACCGGCGACTCGCGCCGTCAGCTGCTGCAGCATCGAGATCACGCTGCCGTCCGGCTTGGCAACGATTTCCGATCCACCACGCTCGATGACCGCCGTATCGGTATGAGATTCGCGCTCATCGCCCGTGGTCGACGCCACATGCAGGCGTGCGAGGCGCGACACCAGGTCGCCCACCGATTGCAAGTGCGTCAACAAGTCATCCAGTTTGATGACCAGCGGAAGAAAGTCGTTGCCGGACAGGTCCGATTTCTCGCGCAGGTTCTTCAAGTCATCCTCGAAGGAATGCGCGCGGCTTTCGATGGAGGACAACCCCAGCGCTGCGGCCTCGCCCTTGACTGAGTGCACCTGCCTGAAAAGGGTATCCAGCTTCTTGCGGAACGCGCTTTCCTCGCGAGCCGGCTCACGCAACACCGCATTGATCATTTTCATGGCGGCGTTGGAGTCGTTCAAGAATGAGGCGAGCTGCGCCGGATCGACATGCAAAATTCCCAGCAAGGTATCGACCTGCGCCTGCGCCTGGGTTTGCGAGGACTGCAGTTCACGGGCAAGATCCACCCGGGCACTGACATCCGATACCGACACCAATACGTGGGTGATTTTCCCGTCAACGCGCACGCGATGAAATTCAAACTGCAGGTAGCGTGTGGAAATCTTGCCCTGCCCGGAGTCGAAGTTGACTTCAACCTCGCCGAGAGGGTTGATCGTTTTGACCAGGTTCTCCTTGGTGCGCTCCGACCACAGCACGCCGACGAACTTCAATGCGGTCGACAGCGTCTTTTCAGAGACGATGTTTCGCAGTAATTTCTCGAACGGCAGCCCGGCGAAGTCGCTGCGCTGAAACAATGACTCGAGCGCGCTCGAGTACGACGTGCCGATCACGAGATTCTCGTCAAGCAGGAACAAGCCGTCTTTGACGGTGCGCAAGATATCGGCTGTCTGCTGACGCGCCTGGCGCAGCGATGCATCCTGGCGCTTGCGCGCGAGCAGCAGAATCGTCACGAGCGCCGCCAGCACGATCGCGATGAAAAGGCCGGTCAGCATGACGAGCCGCAACTGGGTGGCGGATCGCGCGTTGCCCGTCTGCAAGTCGGTGGCGATCGCCGTCAGCTCGCTGTCGAGCAGCGGTAAGACGCGCTTGCCGGCGCGGATGGAAGCGGCGACATCCCGTTCCAATTGCTTGCCGGTCTCATTGAGCACGGTGCCGGTTGATTCGTTGTCCTGGTAGGGCACGCCTTTGAACCGCAAAATCGGCTCGAGCGATTCCTGTTCCTTGGCCCACAGATCGCGCAGGGCCGCCGCATGTTTACCCGCAATCGGTTCGCCCTTGGCGGAAGTACCGCCCGGCAGCGCGAACCAACTGGCCGCCCGCGGGGCGTTCATTTCATGCAGCCCGGCGTCGAGCTTGGTAGACGCATCCCGCAACTGGTCCAGAGACTCTTGGATATAGCCATGAGTGGTCAATCGATCGTGCATCGAGTCGAGCGAGGCGCGGATGAGGGCTGGATTACGCTGTTGTTGTCCGACGAATTTCAGCGCCACGGTGCTGTCGGCCAACTGACTGGCGAGTTCCAGGCCTGGTATCAGAACGATCGCCACAAAGCTGAAGGCAAGAACGACAACCAGCACGACGAGGCCGCCCGCAGACAGACGGGGAACTAAAGCACGGGCAAAACGAAGGTTCATGAATCAAGCGCTCCGCTGTGGTTTGCTGGGTTTGCGAGTCATCAATTCCGCGCGCAAGGCGTCCAAGGCGTCGAGAAAGTCGGCGGCCGAGGCATACCGGGCTTTTGGATCTTTTGCGAGCAAGCGATCGATGAGCGGCTGGTAGAGCGCCAAGTGCGCGGGCAACCGCGGCACGGGGGCAGAGCGATGCGCCGCCAGGATGTCCGCAAGAGTTTTTCCCATGAACGGCAACGTGCCGGAGAGCATTTCGTAGAACACCACACCGAGGCTATAGAGATCGCCTCGCGCGTCCGGGTCACGGTCATCGATCTGCTCCGGGCAGACGTAGTACGGCGTGCCCGTGCAATCGCCGGATTTCGTCAGGTCGCTCGGCATGAACTGCGTTCTGGCAGAGCCGAAGTCAATCAGAACCAAGCGATTTTCGTTGGTCAGCATGAGATTGGACGGTTTCAGATCGCGGTGTACCACGCGCGCGGCGTGAACGATTTGCAGCGCTTCGCCGATCTGATGCGCATAGTTGGCGGCGTCCGCTTCGCTCACCGGATGTTTTAGACGCTCGCGCAAGCTGCCGCAGGGGAAGTACTCCAGCGCGAGATACAAATAGTCATCAGTCGTGCCGAAATCAAGAACGTTGGCGATGGAGCGGTGATTCAACTTGGAAAGAATTTCGCATTCCTTGGTGAAGCGCTCGCGATCGGCGTCCGATACGACGTGCTCTCCGGTGATTGCCTCGACCTTCAAGGCGACCGGCTGCGGGAACTCATCGTTGCGCGCCAGATAGACGCTGGCCGCCGTAGACTGCGCAATCTTCTTCATCATGGTATAGCCGGCCACTTCCGGCTGGCGCCATCGATCTGCCGCCGCATTCGTAGCGCCCGCGGCCGACCGCTCGAGCAACGGCTGCAGTGCGCCGCACAGTTCGCCGACAATCACGGAGTGGATGGGCCAGTAGTCGCTGGCGCCGAGTTTCATGGCGCGTGCCGCGCTGCGCTCGTTGCCGCCGCGCGCGAACACAAAAATGGGCAGATTCGGCGCCTGCTCGTGCAGGCGCTTCAAAGAGGCCAGCGATCCCGTTGCCGCATCCGGCGGGCTGAACTCGACGATGAACATCACCGCCACATAGGCGCGAAGACGCTCGATTGAGATGGCATCGAAGCCCGCGCGCGTAACCGTGTCGGCATCGATTTTCGGCATCGCGCGACGCACCAGGCCCGCCAGCCGCAGTCTCAATTCCAACTCATCGTGAACAATGAGGCAAAGAACCGTTCCACGGCTGCGTTCACCGCCGGCCGGCGGAACAAGTGTCGTGGTCGTTGTGGTGCTCGACGGTGTCGGTGCGGTTTGAGTGTTCATGGCGTTATCGCGACTTCGGAACGCGGTAGACGATGCGCACCTGCGTGCCGACTGCGATCGCCTTGCCGCCTTGCACCACGGGCTGGTAGCGCAGGTGGCTCACGGCTCTGCCGGCAGATGCCTCAAACACCCTGGGAGGCGCCGCATTGAGGACTTTCACATTCGTTACCGCGCCATCGGGTCCGACGGTATAGCCGATCTCCACCCATCCCTCGACACCGGTCTGCAGCGCCCGCACGGGATATTCGACATCGAGTTTGTTCAGGCGCGTCAAGGACGATTCCAGCATTTGCAGCACACCACCACCGGCCGCCTTCTTTTGGCGAATTCGATCGTGCAGGGCATCGAGATCCGGCGAGGCCCCGAGACCGCCCGCCAATTGCGCCAATGCCTCGGACTTCTCCATGTCGCCCGCGTCAAGCGACGCGCGCGCTCGGTCGAGAATCTGCGCCTGCACAGCGCCGTTGATCTGCGCCAGTCCGCTGTTCTTCGGGTCGGCCGCGCGCAGCTGATTGACATAGAACAAGGCGCTGTCATTGTCGGGCTCGGTCAACTTGCCCTGGGCCAGGCGCGATTGCGCAAGCTCCAGGTACTGCGGCAAATCCGGTTTTTGCGGCGCTTGCTGGCTGCGGGCAGCGTTAAGTTCGCGCTGCAGGCTCGCGATCATCGCTTGCGGCGCGGCCATGCCGTGCATTTCCGCCAGGACTCGATCAGCGTCATTGAAGTTTCGCTGCTGGACTGCGGTGTGCCCTAATTGCACGAGACGCTTGAGCAAGTCCTGAACCTGCCCCTGCAGCGCTGCGCCGCCGGCACCCGCTTGCTTTGCCTGATCCAGATAGTAAACCGCACTATCGTTGCGCGGATCGATCACATGATCCTGTTGTATGCGCGTGTCGACGAGCTTGAGCAGCCGCGCAACTTCAAAATCGTCGCGTCGACGATGGACCTCATCGCGCAGCTGGGCGAGTTTTGCCGGCGGCAGAGTTTTCGCGCGCGCCGCCTCATCAATGAGCTGCGCCGCGCGGTCGAAATTCTGCGCATTCAGTGCCGCGAGAATTTGCGCCGGACCCAGTTCGGCACGCAGACTTGCGATTTTTTCATCGAGGGCGGAGAGCCGTCTATCGCTGGCATCGATGCTTCGCGCCGTTTCCAGAAACTGCAATGCGGCATCGAACTTGCGGTCATCGAGTGCCGATTGCACTCGCGCAATGAGTATCTCAGAAAGGCGCTGCAGGCCTTGCCGCGCCTCGCCGTTGTCGGGGTTGATGATCAACACCTCTCGATACAGGGAAAGCGCACTGCCGGCCACCGGATCGATGAAATGCCGATCAAGCATGGCCTGCCGGGCTTTCTCGAGGAGTGCATCCACCTTCTCATCGGCTTCGGCCGGTGATTTGACGGCAGCCGCGGGCACCGGCGCAATCTTGTTGGCGGATGCCGCCGCGGGCGCCGGCTTGACGTCGGTCGAGCCCTGGCGCGTAAGAATGAATGCAAGCCCGGCGGCAATCACCGCGCCGCCGATCACG
The DNA here is from genome assembly GCA_035317945.1 of Steroidobacteraceae bacterium. Classification (GTDB taxonomy): domain Bacteria; phylum Pseudomonadota; class Gammaproteobacteria; order Steroidobacterales; family Steroidobacteraceae; genus Bog-1198. Next base: position 25,572 of record DATHFW010000058.1, read on the forward strand.
GCCGGCACGAGCCATGGTTTCTTCGGAGAATCGGCTATGGCGGCGGCCGGCGGCACCGCGCCGTCGCCGTCACCCAAAAGGGCCAATCGCGAATTTACTTCTTCGTGCGCGCTATCGAGGGCGCTGGTCAGGACACTGCCGACGATCGGCAGTCCTACATGGGCGACGATCTGCCGATGTTGAATAGGAAGCGTCCACGCATCACCGCTCGTTTCGTCGTCCAGCGCGACGATGGCAAAGCGCGATGAGTGCAAATGCAGCCGCGACAGGGTGGCGGCAGGGTCTGGGTGATTGCGCGCATCCCACAAGACGATGCTGGCTTGGCCGGATGGCGTGGAGCTGATCAGCTCGTCGACTGAATCGAGCTGCTTGAGTACCAGACCGCCATTCAAGTCCGCGCCGACTTGCGGCCACAAGGAGTCATCGGCGGTGACCAAAAGCACCGTGAGCTTTTGCTTTCTTGGCGACTGGTGCGGCGGATGCTCCGCGGCCTCTGCCGGGGCAAGCTCATGTTTTTTCAGACTTTTCGGCATCGTTAAAGTTCCATATCGCGATCGCCGTGTACGCGGCCTTGTTGCGCTGCGAGCACATTCGTGCACCACGCATGTGTAGTGTTTTGCTTAACACAATAAGGTTCCGGCAAATGAAGGGTTTACGACATGCCCTGGGTCACATTTGGGTGCGCCGGAGCGGCCTGAATGGCCGTCGCAGTCAGGGCAAACTTGAAAGATGAGAACTACTTCGCAAAGGCGGCGAGCCGGACTACACGGGCGCGCGCCGCCGGGAGCCAATGGACGGCCGAATCGGGAAAATGGGGGACTGGCGGGGCTATTTCATGAGCCCACGGGGATGCGGGAGCGGCTACTGTTTCTTGCCGGTAAAAGTTCCCTCGCCCAATTGCCCGAGCGACACCTTGCCGCTCATCGTCTTACCATCGGTTGTCTTGCCTGAATACTTCACCGCGAGGGTTTGACCCTGTCCTTCGACTTTGTATTCAATCGTCACGTCATCGCCCTTGACCGTGCCGGTCACTTGCGCCTCGCCCAGTTGACCTTTGTAGCTGCCGGAGAGCGATTCGCCTTTTTGAACCAGGATAAATGTCGGTGAGCCGCTGCCCGCGCCGGTCTCGACCGCCATGATCCAAGTGCCTGTGACATCTGCTGCGCTCGCCAATTGGGCGCCCGTGAATGCGGCGATCGCCAGCAACGCACCCAAGCCGGTTCTTATTTTCATCGTCATGGCCATACCCCTGTAAGTCGATGGATCGACGCATCATGCGCTCACCACATTATTGGCGAGAACATGATACGCGATCGTCTTGGCCGCTCTACAGGGAATTCAAGAAAGCGACGAGCTGATGTTTTTGCTCCTCGGTGAGATTCATCGCGAATCGCTGATTGTAAAAATTCACGGCCTGCAACAGGGTGGCCGCGGCGCCGTTGTGAAAGTAAGGCGCCCTGGCCGCCAAGCCGCGCAGGATGGGGCCTTTCAGTCGATTCAAATCGCTGCATAAGCCGGTGATCATCCCCTTGCCCAAGTCAGTGGTGTAAAAGGAGACGGGCTGGCCGGCGCTGAATGGCGTCGGGCAACCCCTGACCAAAAAGATCGGCAGATCCGGCTCATTGAGCTCGGCAATGCCCTTGGCGACGTTGGGATCGTTTTCAAATCCCGAACGCGGCGTGTGCCCGATGCCGATATCCAAAGGCAGCGGCAAGGAGTGATTGCCGACGTTGGGCGAATCGTGGCAGGTGGTGCAGGTGCCTTTGAAGGAAACGGGATTACCCAGTGCCGCGCTATCGTTGAGCCCACGCACAGCGCTGATCGTGAGGGGCGCGGTATTGAACAGCACTTCGCCGGCCGCGATGTCACGGCGCGCCTCGCGGCGATCGAAGGGACCTCGGCCATCACGATACTCATCGCGGTCGTGATTTGGATTGCCGCCGTTCTCCCATGCTGCAAATAGAGTCATGCTGTTTTCGTCGAATGCAATGCCGTCGGGATCGGCGCCCAGCACATCGTTGATACCCGGATAGTATTCTTCGCCCACCAAATTGCGGGCGCCCCCGAGCGCGCCGCGTGCATCGAGGTCGCCGGCATGCCGGTCATACGCTTGCGCAGTCGAGAGTCCCATTTCGAATGCGATGATGTCGTTCAGCTGGGCAACGGTCGGTACTTTCTTGCCCTG
>DATHFW010000059.1:0-7582 GCA_035317945.1 Steroidobacteraceae bacterium
CCGGTATTGGCTTTCGAGGCGCACAATGAGATCGAACTGCTTCTCTTCCTGCACCACTTGCGTGGCCACGTCGCCGCCGATGGCCGTTTGAATCAAGGCATTGATGTCGTCAACGTTTAATCCGTAACGGGCAATTCTGGCGCGGTTGATATTGATGATCAGGCTCGGTTGTCCGAGTTCCTGCACCAAGGTCACGTCGCGGATGCCGCGCACCCCTTCCAAGATCTGTTTTATCGCCTTCCCTTTCTGTTCCAAGGTATCCAAATTGGAACCGAAGACTTTGACGGCCAGAGCGCTCTTGAGTCCGGTTTCCGCCTCGTCCACGGCATCTTCAGCGGGCTGCGTGTAATTAAAGTTGATGCCGGGAAATGCCGCGAGCTTCTGGCTGATGGCCGCGGTGAGTCCTGGTTTGTTGCGATACGAGCCGGTCCACTGCGAGTAAGGCTTGAGGCCGACAAAAAACTCCACGTTAAAGAAGCCGGTTGGATCGGTGCCATCGTCGGGCCGCCCGAGTTCCGAGGCAACGGTCGTGACTTCCGGAAAGGAGCGCAGAATTTCACGCACCTTGGGGGCTATTTTTGCCGACTCGTCGAATGAGATGGTGTAGGGCATCGTTGCGCGCACCCACAGGGCGCCTTCGTCCAGATGCGGCATGAACTCCGCGCCGATGCGCGGGATGAGCAGGAGCGACCCGGCCAGTAGAATCGCCGATGCTATGGCCGTTCCCCAAAGATGCGCCAGACAAAAATCCAGGCCTTTGGTGTAGATCGACTTGATGGACTCGAACGCAGCGTTGCGCTTCTCCTGCACGCCCTTACGCATAAACCACGCACACAGTACGGGCAGCAGTGTCAGCGTGACGATCAAGGAACCAATCAGTGCGAAAACCATGGTGTCGGCCATCGGTTTGAACAGCGTGCCCGAAGGCCCGGCCAACACGTAGATAGGCAGGAAACTGGCCACGATGACCGCGACTGAGTAAAAGAGCGGACGATCCACTTCGGCAGCGGCTTCCCTGATGATCTCCGTGACGCTGATGGAATTTCCTCGACGCAGGGCGATTTGGCGGAAAATGTTTTCGACCATCACGACCGCGGCATCCACCAGAATTCCAAAATCCACGGCGCCGATGGACAACAGATTCGCCGACGCGTTCTGCAAATCGAGGCAAATAAACGCGAACAAGAGCGCCAGGGGAATGGTTGCCGCGACAATCAGGCCGGCGCGAAAGTTGTAGAGGAAAAATATGAGAACCACGACAACCAGCAGCATGCCCCGCAGCAAGTTGTGCTCGACCGTCTGGGTCGTCAGCTCGACCAGGTCGCTGCGGTCGTAGAAGGGCATTACTTTCACGTCCTTCGGCAGGATTTCCTCATTGAGTTCCCTGGTCTTCGCTTCCACTCGCTTCAGGACGTCCTGGGTTTTCTCCCCCGTCCGCAGCAGGATCACGCCTTCCACGGCATCCTCCTGTGACTGGTAGCCGAATTCTCCGAGGCGCGGGGCAATACCTATGACCACACGGCCAATATCCTTGACCAGTACCGGCGTGCCGTCATGCACTGCGAGCACAACGTTGCCGATGTCCTCCAGAGTACTCAGGCGCCCCAAGCCGCGAACGTAGTAGAACTGGCCGCCTTGCGAATAAAATCCGCCGCCGCCATTGCTGTTGTTGGCCGCCAGGGCGCTCTGTACTTGCGTTACGGACAATCCGACAGAAGCGATCCTGGCCGGGTCGAGCAGTACCTGGTATTGCATCGTGCCGCCGCCAAAGGCGGAATCATCCGCCACGCCGGGAACGGATTTGTACTGTGGCTGAATGACCCAATCCTCGAATGTTTTGAGTTCCATCGGTGAGCGGTCGGCGCTTTGCAGCACGTAACGATAGATGAGGCCGGAGGGTGAAGACAGCGGCGACATCGAAGGCGACACGCCGCTCGGCAGACTTGCATCGCCGACGCGATTGAGAGCTTGCTGGCGCGCGAAGTAAATGTCCGTGCCGCCTTGAAACGTAAGAATGACGTCGGACAGTCCGTACAGCGAGATCGAACGGACCGTCGTCATCTGAGGAATGCCGTTCATCGCGCGTTCCACAGGCACGGTGATCAGCCGCTCGACTTCCTCGGCGGCGTGCCCCGGCCACTGCGTGATGAGCTCAACGATGGGAGGAGACAGGTCGGGATAAGCGTCAACCGGCAAACGGTCCAGTGAGCGCGTCCCGGCGCCGATGAGGATGAGCGTCATCAGGATGACGAGAAATCCCTGCCGCAGCGACGACGTCACAATCCGATTCATGAACGACGCTGATCGCGGCGCGGAGCCGGTTGGGGCTGGATCGTCGCTCATTGATTTTGCATGAACTGAACAAAGATGCCCCCGTCAACCACAATTTTGTCCCCGGCCTGGAGCCCTTCGGCAATGTGGTATTGGTCGCCCGCGCGGTATCCCAATGTCACGTGCTGCCGCGCGAAGCTGCCGTCGGGTTGCAAGAAATAAACAAACGGCAGATTCACATCGTCGCGCAGAATCGCCGACACTGGAACCAGCAGTCCGGCGTCCTCCTGGTGAGCCTGAATCGACACGCGGACATACATCTGTTTTTTCAAAAAATCGCCGGGATTCTTGACAACCACGCGCGCGACCACCGAGCGGGTGTCGGGGTCCACCAGCGCTGAAATGTTATCCACGATCCCGGTAAATTTTGCCGTTCCGATCCCGGTCACGACGTCGGCTTGATCGCCGACTCTGACCGACTCCAAATCAGAACCAAAAACTTGCGCCATCACCCAGACGCGCGACAAATCGGCGACCGTGAAGCATGGGGTCGTGCCGGCTTGCAGCAGCTGTCCCGGCGTGATGAGCTTCTCAACGACGGTTCCTGCGATCGGCGCGCGAATAATTCCTTCGAGGCGCGAAATGGGCCGCCCCTCCTGGATGTCTTTGATGGCCTGCGCGGGTACCTGCAGCGAGATGAGGGATTGCCGCGCGGCTTCGCGATCAGCCTCGGCATTGGCCGCGTCGGTTTCCGCCTGTTCGGCTTCGCGCTTGGCAACGCCGTTGTGTTCGACCAGATCCTTGTCCAAATCGGCAAGCCGACGGGCGGTTTGAGCGGTGGAAATCGCCTTGCGATAAGCGCTGATGGCGACCGCAAAATCGGGCGAATCCACGGCTGCCAATGGCTGGCCTTGTTTGACGTGCTCGCCGAGTGAAACGAGCAGCCGCGACACGGGTCCCGAGAAGGGCGCCAGAACGCTGGTGGCTTGATCGTTGTCGAAATCTACGGCTCCGGTAGCTTCAACCGTCTTACGAAAATGAGAGGCTGCCACCGTGTAGAGGCGGATATTGTCCCGCTGTGCCGGTGTTAGCGTGACGTTGCTCGGCGTCACCGATGCGATTTGTGCAACGCCCCCGGTTTTGGGTGAACAGGCGGTGATGAACAGCGCGCTGCCCAGGCACGCAGAAGCAAATGCGCGAGCCGGAATCGATTTATTTTTCATGTTTTTCTTCGGCCAACTCCGCACGGTGCCACCATCCACCACCCAGCGCTTGAAACAGCGCCGCTGTATCGGCAAAACGATTCGCCTGAGCCTGGATCAAATTGATCCGCCCTTGTTGATAAGCTTGTTGCGCCGTCAACAAGGCAAGATAGGCCGCGTAGCCGCCTTGCCATTGGCGTTGCGCCAAATCCAGCGTTACCTTGGCCGCATCGGCTGCGTTCGCCGCAGCCTTGACCGCCTCTGCGTCTTGCTCGAGCGCCGTCAATGTGTCGGCGACATTCTGAAACGCGGTCAATACGGTGCTGCGGTATTGCTCGGCCGCTTGCTCGTAGGCGGCTTTCGCAGCGCGCTCCTGATGCAACAATGTGCCGCCTTGGAAAATCGGCGCCGTCGCCGCCGCTCCCACGCCCCAAAATCCCGTTCCCGACGTGAACAACTGGTTCATGGCGGTCGCGGTACTGCCCGCATTGGCCGTCAATACAATATTGGGCAGCCGATTCGCTATGGCGATGCCGATCTTGGCGCTGGCGTCGTGCAGATTGGCCTCGGCCTGGAGCACATCGGGGCGCTGCGACACGAGCGCCGATGGCAGGCTGAGCGGCAGGTCTTCGGGCAATTGCAGTGTCGATAGCTCGAACTTGTCCACCGGCGCTTGATTCGGAAAGCGCCCGGCGAGGACTGCAAGCAGGTCGCGCAGCTGGGCCTGCTGCTTGATGAGCGGCGGCAGCGTGGCACTGACTTGCGCCAGCAGCGCCTCTTGGGCAGCGACATCCAGGCGGCTGGCGTAGCCCTTGTCAAATTGGTACTGCAGAATTTTAACGGTGTTGGCGGTGCTGTCGATGAGTTCGTGGGTCGCATCGATCTGCATCTGCACCGCGCCCACTTGTATAGCCGTGACCACCACATTGGAGGTCAACGTGGTGTAGGCCGCGATCATTTGAAAACGAACTTCTTGTGCCTGCGCCGCGAACGACTCGACCGTGCGGCGATTCAGGCCAAACACATCGGGCACGTATGAAACGCTGACTTGCGGCGTGAAAAGATTGTAAAGAAACGTGTTCGAATTCAGTGCGGGCGAAATTTGTTCAGATTGCTTCTGGCGAGTGGCCGAAAAATCTGCCTCGACACTGGGATAGTAGACACCCCGTTGAGCCAGGACGTTTTCTCGCGCCACCGTCAACGCTGCCCGCGCCGCTTTCAGGTCGTGATTGTTCGACAGTGACTGCTCTATCAACTCATTGAGGGGTGCGGAATGAAACAGCGTCCACCAATCCGCGGAGATGTCGGCTCCTGCGGCGAAGCGTTGCGCTTGCCCACCCGGGATATTCGGCGTCGTGGCGGTGGCTGCCGGGGGCTGGGCCGTATAGTCGCTCACCTCCGGAGGGGCAGGCCTTTTGAAGTTGGGACCCACGGCGCAGCCGGCCATGAGCAGCATGAGGCCCGCCATGACAGGCGGCACGTGCGATTTACACGGATGCATTGAGCAAGGATGCTGGTTTAGGCAATCGGAGTCTCGACGCGCGATAGTTTTAAGTGGCTGTCGAACTTCCATCCTCGACTGACCAACAAATATACTATGGTTCGAGCAAGAAGCTCGATCAGAGTTCGTTTTTTCTGCCGTTAAGCCGTAGGATCCAGGGCTGGATCTGTCAATAAGAAAGCGTTGCTGGGGGGGATATGCGTCTACAAACCTGGGTTGTCGTTGCGTTGGCGGCTTCGGCTTTGATCACGGCGATGGTGCCCGGCAGCGCGGTGGGTGCGCCTGCCAAAGGGCTTGAATTTGCGGTCAGTTTTCCGGCTTCGCAGAGCAGCGGGCCGCTGGACGGTCGCGTGATCCTGCTCTTGAGCCGCGATCTGACGCGCGAGCCGCGCCTGCATGTCGAGGCCAATGAGCCGCTGGCAACGCCCTACCTGTTTGGTCTCAACGTCGAGGGCCTGACGCCCGGTTCCAACGCCGTGCTGAACGACAATGCGTTCGGCTGGCCGGCTGCACATCTTTCAGCGATTCCGAACGGCGATTATTATGTGCAAGCCGTACTCAATCGCTATGAGACGTTTCATCTGGGCGACGGACGAACGTTGAAGCTGCCGCCCGACAAGGGCGAGGGGCAGCAATGGGCAAACAAGCCCGGCAATCTGTATTCGACGCCGCTCAAGCTGCACGTGGATGCATCGCATCCTGAGAGGACCGCACTGACTCTAGATCAACAGATCCCGGCCATTGCACCGAAAACCGATAGCGAGTTCATTCGCCACATCCGAATCCGCAGCGAGTTGCTGTCGCACTTCTGGGGACGCGATGTCTTCATCGGCGCGCACATCCTGGTGCCGAAAGGTTTCGACGCGCATCCGCAGGCTCACTTTCCGCTCATGGTGTTCCATGGGCATTACCCGGACGACATTTCAGGATTTCGCACGACACCGCCGGACCCGCATCTCCCGCCGGATTACTCCGAGCGCTTTCATCTGGCAGGCTATAACCGCATACAGCAACAGGAGGCCTACGCCTTCTATCAGAAATGGATTTCCGCGGATTTCCCGCGGTTTCTGGTGGTCGAAATCGAACACGCGAATCCCTACTACGACGACAGCTATGCGGTGAACTCCGCCAATCTCGGCCCCTACGGCGATGCCATCAATCAGGAATTGATTCCCGAGATCGAGCGGCGCTTTCGCGGCATCGGCGCAGGCTGGGCGCGCTTCACCTATGGCGGCTCGACCGGCGGATGGGAGGCCCTGGCCACGCAGGTGTTCTATCCGGACATGTACAACGGCGCGTTTGCCGCGTGTCCGGATCCGATCGACTTTCACGCCTACACCATCATCAACCTATACAAGGACCGCAACGCATACACGCTGCAGGGCGAGGCCTTGACGGTGGAGCGGCCGGCGTTCCGCAATTACTTGGGAGAAGTGTTCGCAACCCAGCGCGATGAGAATTACATGGAATTGACGCAAGGAGATCGCAGCCGTTCGGGCGGTCAGTACGATATTTGGCAAGCAGTGTTCAGCCCGGTTGGTCCGGACGGTTACCCGAAGCCGATCTTCGACAAGGTCACCGGCGTCATCGATTCCGGCGTGGCGGCTTACTGGCGGGAGCATTTCGACCTGACGCACATCATCGCCCGCGATTGGGCGACGCTCGCGCCGAAGCTTCAAGGGAAAATACATCTCTACGTGGGCAACGGCGACAATTACTATTTGACGGATTCGGTATATTTCGCTCAAGAAACGCTCGAATCGCTTCAGCCTCCTTACGGCGGCAGCGTGGCATATGGCGATCGTGCCGAGCATTGCTGGAACGGGGATCCGAAGGCGTCCAACGCCTATTCGCGGCTGCATTACAATTTTCAGTACCTGCCGCTGATTCTGCAGCGTATCCAAGCATCGGCGCCTGCAGGCGCAGATCTCAAGAGCTGGCGTTACTAGGCCGCTAAGACGCGGCTTTGGCCGGCCGAGGCACGATTGAGGGATCGCTCAAAAACTGTTTGACGCGTTCGAATTCCTGCCGCAGCAGCGCATTGCAGCGCTCCAGCGCACGTGCGTCGCCGGCGGCGCTTTCATTTTCCATCCGCTCCGCGAGAGCTTTCAGCGGGTGCGCGTGGATATTCGCGCAGGCCCCCTTCAACTGGTGCGCGGCCCGCGCCAACGCCACGCGATTGGTTCGCGCAGCAGCGGCGGCCATATCGGCCAACTGCTGCTCACCGCTCGCGATGAAGGTGACCGCCAATTCTTGCGCAAATGCATCATCGCCGTTGATAATGCTTTGAAATCCCCGCAGATCGACCGGCGGCTTTAGGTTTACCGCCGGTGCCGGCGGCTGCGCAACCGCGAAGGTGCCCGGCTCATTTTTTTCCAAGCCATATTTTGCGAGGATGTTGCGCAGGCGCTCAACTTCGATCGGCTTGGTCAGGTATCCGTCCATGCCGGCGGCCTCGCATAGCTCCCGATCGCCCGTCATGGCGTTCGCCGTGAGCGCGATGATCGGAATATGTCCCGTGGTTTCCCACTCGCGGATTTTTCGCGTGGCGGTCATGCCGTCCATGACCGGCATCTGCAGGTCCATCAATACGATATCGAAATGCCGC
>DATHFW010000060.1:0-2089 GCA_035317945.1 Steroidobacteraceae bacterium
AGGCGCGCGCGCACGGCATCGCGCGCGTCGATATACACCACATCATCGAGACCGACGCCGAGGCGGGCGGTGAGCGCAGTAAGCTTCACGATTTCCTCGCCCTCAGCAGCGCTGCAAACAGCGAAATCGTCGTCGCGCTGCGCCGCACCGGGGCAGGTGCGAATAGCCTCCAGCATCTCGGACTCCGTGGAATTGCCGACCAAGGCCAGCAGCACACCCCGCCGCCGCAGAATGTGCAGTGCCTGGTGAAATTCGCCGTAGGCGGTTTCCAGGGGCGCTGTCCAGGCAGAGGGATCCGCATGAGCGCCCGCCCACAGCGCAGTGTCCCGATGGAACACCAGAAGCTTGCGCTGACGGCCGCAGAGCGCGGCGAGCGCAGCGCGAATATCCCGGGCCGCCTCCGCGACCAGCGGCCGGGCCATGGCCATTTGACCGAGATACCAGGCGCGAGAATTGAAGGCAGCCGGGCCGACCGCCGCCTGCCAGCGTGCGGCATCGAGTACGTAAACATTGGCGCGGGCCTCGACCGCCTTCATCAATCGAAGGTTCATCGCCGACAACGCGGATAGTGCGCCGCCGGGCCGTCCATCCAGCAACCCTCGTCCATGCGCAAAGGCCGGCTGGGTCCATGTCGGCAGCAGTACGTAGCTATAGTTCGCGGCGCTACGCTCGATGAGGGCGCAGAATGCATCGACGTCAGCGTTAAGGTCCCGATCGCTGACCGATTCTCCCTGAAGCAGCCGTGCGAAAGCCGGCACAGCGCTTTCCGGGCGCGTCCAAATCACCACGAAGTCGTGGGCATCGGCGCGCGACGGCGTACACAGCATTTGCGACAGTTTTTCGCCGGGGACCAGCACGGAATCCACGGGCGGAGTCCCGTCGGACGCCGCCAGTTCATAAACCAACTCGTCCAGCCTGAAATCGGATATGAGGCTGCCGCGCAGCCTGGGCGCGCTCGCGCCGACGGCAGCGGCGACCGGCGGCGCGGTCCGCACATTGCTGACGGGGCGGGGCGCAGCGCCCAGTCTCGGCAGCAGCCGCGCCGGGATGCCGCTCGCCATGAAATGCGGCGGAACGTCGGACTCGACGATGCTGCCGGCGACCACCACCGCGCCGTCGCCGATTTTGACGCCGGGCCTTATGGTGACCCGCCCGGCCAGCCACACATCCTTGCCAATCTCTATGGGCAACGCCTTAATGGGGCCCGGTCCCGAGATGGACTCCGGAATCTCCACGTCCGATATGATGCAGTGCGGTCCGATCATCGAGCGGCTGCCGATCGATACGCTGCTGGCGGCGGCGATAATCGTACCGAAGTTGATCAGCACATCGTCGCCGATCTTTATCCCGCCATCGGAACCGGTGACCAATTCAATGGGCACCCACGAGGAATTGACGTTCAGGTGATCGCCGATGGCGATAGTGCCGCGGTTTTCCACACGCAATCGACCGGCCACTCGAGCGCTGGTTCCGACGCTGTTGCAATCCTTGAGCTCGTCGCGAGCGCGAATCAGCTGGGCGATGAACTTCAGGCCCTTGCGGATCCGCCGCGCCAGGCTCAGTTGTCTGTCCCGGACCCAGGAGCGCTTGATTCGCGCCCAGAGCCCTAGAGCTGCCGGCGCAATTGTATTTCGCTCCAGATCCATCCCTACACCATATTCTACTTGCTATCCAAATTCGCCAACCGCAAGGCCATCAGCGCAAATATATTTTGTACCAGCCCATCCACTGAGATGACTTTCCCGCCGTTTGCAGCTAGCTTATGAATCCAAAAGGAGCCATAACAATGTCCGTCCGAGCAATCATAAACGATACTTTCCAGCAGGTCGCAATCGAGCAGCAGCGAACTCTGTCGCAGTTATCCGATAATGTTAAATTACTCGAATCGGGCCTTGACTCTCTGAGCTTCGCTCTGATCGTTGCACGTCTCGAGGATAACCTCGGATTCGACCCCTTCGTCAGCGCCGACAACATTCCCGTCACTTTCGGAGATTTCGTAAAATTATACGAAGATTATGCTCAATAGCCGGACCTCCCGGGAAGTCCGGATCGCACCAAATACTGTATCAGGATTTGCGCGCATATTCGC
>DATHFW010000061.1:0-10617 GCA_035317945.1 Steroidobacteraceae bacterium
CGCTGCAGCAGCGCGCTGCGCGGCCAGGTCGAGTCATAGATCAGATATCCGCCGGAGCGCAGTTCGCGAACATCCTTGGAGTAGGTTTCGGCGTTCATCGCCACCATGATATCGACGTGGCTGGCGCGCGCGGCGTAGCCGTCGCGGGTTACGCGGATCTCGTACCAGGTCGGCAGGCCCTGGATATTCGACGGGAAATAATTCTTACCGGTGACCGGCACGCCCATGCGGAAGATCGCTTTCATGATCAGCGAATTGGCGCTGGCGGAGCCGGTGCCGTTGACATTCGCGAACTTCACCACGAAATCGTTTACGCGGTTGGCCTCGGCAATCAGGCTGGGCATGCACGAACCTCCTCATCCATCGCGAGAGGAATCCGGATGGTCGACTTCTGCATGTCCCACGCGGCCGTCGGACAGCGCTCCGCGCACAGCCCGCAATGCACGCACACATCCTCGTCCTTCACCATGACGCGCGCCGTCTGCGGCAGCGCCGCCGACACGTACAGGGCCTGGGTCGGATTCGTCGCCGGCGCCGTCAAGCGGGCACGCAGCTCTGCCTCCGGGCCGTTCGGCGTGATGGTGAGGCAATCCACCGGACAAATGTCGATGCAGGCATCGCATTCGATGCACAGTTTCGCCGCGAACACCGTCTGCATATCGCAGTTCAAGCAGCGCTGCACCTCCAGAGCCGCCTCTTCGGCGGTGAAACCCAGCTCCACTTCGATGTTGATTTTTTTGAAACGCTCGATGAGCCCCACATGCGGAACCAAACGCCTTTCCACGCCGTTGTACTCGTTCTTGTACGCCCACTCGTGCATGCCCATCTTGCGGCTCGACAGCTTCAGACCGCGCGGCAAGCGTTCCTCGATCGCTTCGTCATGGCAGAACTTGTGAATCGATATCGCGGCCTGGTGTCCATGCTCCACCGACCAAATGATGTTTTTCGGGCCGAAGGCGGCATCGCCGCCGAAAAACACTTCCGGCCGGGTCGACTGGAAAGTGACCGCGTTGACCTTCGGCACATGCCACTTATCGAGTTCGATGCCGATGCCCTTCTCGATCCAGGGAAAGGCGTTCTCCTGGCCGATGGCCAGAATGACATCATCGCAGGGGAAGAACACATCGCCTAAGGAACGGGTCGCTTTGATGTCGCCGTTCTCGATGTCGTATTCCAATTTTTCGAACATCATGCCGGTCAGCCGGCCGGCCTCGATGACGAAGGATTTGGGAGCGTGGTTGATGACGATTTCGACTTTTTCGGCCTCGGCGTCTTCGAGCTCCCATTCGGAAGCCTTGAAGAATTGACGCGGCTTGCGCGCCATGACTTTCACGTTTTTCGCGCCGAGCCGCAGGGAACTGCGGCAGCAATCCATTGCGGTATTGCCGACACCGATGATCAAAACCCGTTCGCCGACCTTGTCGATGTGGCCGAACGCGATGGATTCGAGCCAGGTAATCCCGATATGAATGCGGTCGGTGTCGTAGCGGCCGGGCAGCTCGAGCTCCTTGCCCTTGGGCGCGCCGGAGCCGACGAACACGGCGTCGAATTCTTCCGCATCGAGCAGCTGCTTCATGCTCTTGATGGGGGAGTTCAAGCGCAGGTCCGCGCCCATGTCGACGATGTAGCCGATTTCTTCATCGAGCACCTTGGCCGGAAGCCTGAACGCCGGAATGTTGGTGCGCATCAATCCGCCGGGCACGCCATATTGTTCGAAAATCGTGATGTCATATCCCAACGGCAGCAAGTCATTGGCAACGGTCAGCGATGCGGGACCCGCGCCGATGCAGGCGATGCGCTTGCCGTTTTTCTCGCGCGGCGCCTTGGGCAAGAGCGCGGCAATATCGTCTCGATTGTCGGAAGCGACACGCTTCAGTCGACAGATCGCGACGGGTTTCTCTTCGATGCGGCCGCGGCGGCAGGCGGGCTCGCAAGGCCGGTCGCAAACCCTGCCTAAGATTCCCGGGAAGACATTGGATTCCCGATTCACCATGTACGCTTCGGTGAACTCGCCTTGAGCGATCAGGCGAATGTACTCAGGAACGTCGGTGTGCGCAGGGCAGGCCCACTGGCAATCTACGACCCGATGGAAGTAATCAGGCTTTGAAGTATCGGTCGGCTCCATGTTTCCTCGTAATTCTAGCCCCAAAAAGTCATCAGCCAAGTATAGCGGTCGGGGCTTGGCTTAAGGCGTGATGCAGACAGAATCCGGTGCTGGCGGCCCGGCGATGCCTTGCGGCGACAAGGGGCGGCGGATAGACTAGCGCGCTGCGCGCATTTTTAATTAAACTATTGAAATTAATCAATATTTTGGCAGCGGTGACTCATGATCCTCATCCAAGGCCACGAAGCCGCCTGCCCGCACTGCGGGGAATCCATCACCCTGACGCTGGATCTGTCAGTTCCCGAGCAATCGTATATCGAGGACTGCTCAGTCTGCTGCAAGCCCTTGATCGTGTCCTACACCGCAGCCAACGGCGAAGTTGCCGAATTTAGCGTAGAAGCCTCCGATTGAAACCGCGCCTCGATTCGCCACCTCGCGGCGGATTCAAGATGTTGCGCGTCCTCGTCTTGCTGCTGGTGTTGCTCACTGTCGCGCTCACCACGTGGCAGGACCGGTATCGCAGCACACGCTGGCGCGTGCCGTTGTACGTGGCCATCTATCCCATTGCGGCCGACGACAGCGCCGTTACCGCGACGTACCTCGCCGGCCTCGACGCTGCGAGTTTCCAACCCATCGATCAGTTCTTCATGCGCGAGGCTGAGCGCTATCAGTTGAACGAGCGTGAGCCGATCAAAACCAGGCTCAGAGCGCAGCTGCACGATCAGCCTCCGCAACGCCCGCCGGGCGCCGGCATTTTTCCGACGGCGCTGTGGAGCCTGAGGCTGCGCTACTGGGCGTGGCGCGTCAGCGGACACGTGAACGAGCCGGAGGACATTCGTATTTTCGTGCTGTATCACGATCCTGCACTGACTCCCGTAGTGCCGCATTCGTTGGGACTGGCCAAGGGGCTCATTGGCGTGGTCTATGCCTTTGCCGCGCCTGAAATGACCGGCGAGAACAACGTCGTGATTTCGCATGAAATGCTGCACACGGTAGGCGCCAGCGATAAATACACGCCCGGCAACAATGCGCCGCGTTTCCCCGGCGGCTACGGCGATCCTCACCAAGTGCCGCTCTATCCGCAGCGTGCCGCGGAGCTGATGGCGGGCCGGCGGATGCTGAGCGTCGATCGGTGGCAGCAAGCAGAGAGCTTGGATGAAGCGGTCATCGGTCCCGACACAGCGCTTGAAATACGCTGGCCGCAGCACGCGAATTGACGCCCCTTGCAGCCGCTGATTAGCCCAATGCCGCCAATACCGGGCGGTGCATGTGTCCGTTGCTTGCCAATACGGTGGTCGATTGGAGGGTAATCGGTGCGCCGTTCAATTGCGTGCATCGCCCTCCCGCCTCGTTGATGATGGCCACGCACGCCGCGATATCGAGAATATTGATGTCGGTTTCGATTACCGCATCGATTTTTCCCGCCGCCAGCAAATGGTAGTGCAGAAAGTCACCGTAGCCGCGAATACGGCTGGCCTGCGCAATCATCGCGCCGTAGCGTGTCCACTGCGGGCCCGTCGCAAGGCTCTTCATGTTGCCGACGGACAGATGCGCCGACTCAATCGTGGCTACGCTGCTGACGGCGATCGGCTTGCCGTTGAGGTATGCACCCCGTCCGCGCTCCGCATAGGCAACTTCGCCATAGATCGGCGCGCTTGACACTCCCAGTACCAGCTCGCCGTTGTGCATCAAGGCTATTTGCGTGGAAAACATGGGGTACTCGCGCACGAAGGCCTTGGTGCCGTCAATGGGATCAACCACCCACAGATATTCGGCATCCTCGCGGTGCAACCCGGTTTCCTCGCCATAAAAACCGTGTTCTGGAAAGCGCGCTTCGATAATTTCCCGAATCGCCAACTCACAGCGCACATCGGCCTCGGTGACCGGCGACTTGTCGGCCTTGATGCGGACTTCGATATTGTGCTGGTACAAGCTGCGGGCGATTGCCGCAGCCTGCTCCGCCGCGTCCAGCGCCGCTTGGAGTTCCGGTGAGTGGTTCATGGAACGCCACCATACCAAACGTTGTGCTACCTTCGCATCATCAGGGCAATTTCAAATCATGGGCAATCGACTCAGCAGAATCTATACGCGCACGGGCGATGACGGCAGCACAGGGCTCGGGGATGGAACTCGTGTGGACAAAGAGAGCCTGCGCGTCGAGGCCTATGGCACAGTTGATGAAACCAACAGTGCGCTGGGAGTCGTCTTGAGCGTGCCGTCGCTGGCGCCGCAAATCGTCCAATGCTTGACCGAAATACAGCACGACTTGTTCGATCTCGGCGGCGAACTGTGCATTCCGGGGCATGTGATGATCAATGCGGCGCACATCGAGCGGCTCGAAGAAGAATTGGACGCCTTCAATGAAGGACTGCCGCCGCTCAAGGAGTTCATCCTGCCCGGCGGCGGCCAAGCCGCAGCCGCCTGTCATCTCGCTCGCGCCGTGTGCCGCCGCGCGGAGCGGCGCTGTTGGTCGTTGGCACGCGTCGAAAGCGTCTCTCCCGAGGCGCTCAAATATTTGAACCGGCTGTCGGATCTTCTATTCGTGGTCGCGCGGGTGCTTGCGCGCGGCGATGCAGGCGAAGTGGTTTGGCGTCGAGCCCGCTCGCCGCGACCTTAAAGTTTCGTTCAGGCCACGCTGGCGGACTGCGGCTGATGGGAATGCAGCCACTCAGAGTGCCAGCGCTCCAAATCGTCGATGGCGAGCGGCCGGCAAAACAGAAATCCCTGCACCTGATCCGCGTGCCGGGATTTAAGATAGTGCCATTGCGCTTCGGTTTCCACGCCCTCGGCCACGGTCGACAATCCAAGGCTCTTGGCCATGGCGATGATGGCGTCGACCAGCGGCGTGTTGCCGCCCTTCGAAGCGATGTCGCGCACGAATACCCGGTCGATCTTCAGGGTGTCGATGGGAAAATGCCGCAGATAGGACAAGGAACTATATCCGGTCCCAAAGTCATCCAGCGCAGTGGCGACCCCTAATTCCTTCAGCGCCTTGACGGCCTTGCTCACCACGGCGGAATACTCGATGAGTGCGCCCTCGGTGAACTCGAGCTCGATCATGCGCGGCTCGATTCCGGCGGCGTGGATGGCGCGCGACACGCGCTCCACCAAACTGCCGTCGCGAAACTGCACGCCCGAGACATTCACGGCAACTTGCCAGCTGTGGTTGCCCGCATCGCGCCAGCGGCGCGCCTGGGCGCACGCCTCGTGCAGCACCCAATCACCGATCTGGACAATGAGCCCGCTTTGCTCCGCCAGCGGGATGAACTCGTCGGGCGATACGAAACCGCGCTGCGGGTGCCACCATCGCAGCAATGCCTCGACCGCCTCCACGCGCATGCCCTCGACCGCCAATCGCGGCTGATAATTCAAGGTGAATTCGCCGCGATCCAAAGCCTTGCGCAAGTCCGCTTCCATGGACAGGTGCTTGGCCGCACGCGTGCTGATCGACTTCTTGAAGAATTCCAGCCGGCCGTGCCCCGCCTTCTTGCCGTGATGCATGGCGGCGTCGGCATTCTTGATCAATGCTTCGGCGGTTGGCGCATCACTGGGAAACATGCTCACGCCGATCGTCGCCGACAGCGGTATTTCCTGTTCCGCGAACACGAACGGTCTGGCCAGGGCGACCTGCACGCGCTGCGCGACGACTTGCACGCTGTCGGTGGTGGCTATGCCGGGCAGCGCCAGGGCGAATTCGTCGCCCCCGGTTCGCGCCACCCAATCATTGATGTCGCTCAACGCGCCGTCGTCCTGCAGCGTACGCTGCGTATCCCGCAAGCAGTGCTGCAGCCGATGAGCAATCTCCTTGAGTAGACTGTCGCCGACCGCCTGTCCCTGGGTATCGTTGATGCGGGAGAAATTATCGACATCGAGCATCAACACGGCGAGGCCGCGCTGGCGCGGCGCGGCCCATTCCACTTGCTGCTCCAGGATCTGCAGCAAGCGTTGCCGGTTCGGCAGCGCGGTCAGCGGATCGTAGTAGGCAAGATAGCGGATTCGCGCTTCGCTCTCACGCAACTGATCCTGAGTCTGCTTGGCGCGCACCAAGAACTTGACGCGCTCCGCCAGCAGCATGGGATTGATTCCTTTGGACGAGAAGTCGGTGGCGCCCGCATTGTAGGCGCGCTTCACGGACTCCATGTCGTCGAGACTGGTCTGCATCAAGATCGGCACATGGCGCGAGCCCGGCAGCGCGCGCAAGGCGCGGCAGACCTCAAAGCCGTTCATGCCCGGCATCACCACGTCGAGAACCACGCAATCGGCGGGATACAGGTGAAACTGGCTCATCGCACTCTTGCCGTCGGCGGCCGTGACGACCTTGAAGCCTGCGACCTCCAGCGCACTGCCCACGAGCAGCCTCGCGCCTGGATCGTCGTCGACCACCAGCACGGTCGCGGCAGTCATGTTCTCATTGTCGGTTTGATTCATCGGATCCTCGTAAGCTTAAGCGGCGCTCTCAGATCGCTCTTGCATCAGCGCGTTGCAAAAGTCTTGATATTCCCTGCGAATTCTTTGTGCGGTCGGCGCCGCCTTGGCGATGCCGCCCTCGCGCGCCAGCACCTCGCACTCCTTGGTGAGCGTTGCCAGGCGCAGGCCACCGAGGTTTGCCGTGCTCGACTTGAATGTGTGCAGCGCCTCCTGCAGCGCCTCGACCTGACCGCTCGCCACCGCCAGTTCGATGGCAGTGACCAGCGGGGGCGAATGCAGCAAGTACAGCTCGATCATTGAGTTGAGCAGTGCCGGCCGGGCAAGGGCCGCGATATTGCGCAAGACGCCGGCGTCGATCAGGGGCAAGCGCGAGCCTTCGCGACGCTCAGACTCCGGAAGCACGTGCAGTGCCAACCAGCGTTTCAGCAAGCCTGCCAACTGCTGCTGCGAAAAAGGCTTGCTCAAGAAATCGTCCATGCCGGCGGCCAGACAGCGTTCGCGATCGCCCTCCATGGCGTTGGCGGTCAGCGCAATGATCGGCAGCCGCGCGCCGCCCGTGTTTTGTTCCCGTCGCCGCAACTCGGCGGTTGCCGTCAGACCATCCATGACCGGCATTTGGCAGTCCATGAGCACGGCATCGTAGGCATCGTTGTTGATGGCTTCGAGCGCCAGCCAGCCGTTCTCCGCCGTGTTCGCGACGCAGCCCAGGCTCTCCAGCATGCCGACGGCGACTTCTCGATTCACCGGATTGTCTTCGACCAGCAGGATTTTCGGCACGAACGCCCGGGCAGTGGCGGCCGGCACCGAGCGTATGGCCGCCTCTTCCAAACCCGGCTCGGGCGCAGCGATCATCGCCCGGGTCACGCAATTCAAGAGCTGCGAGCGGCGCAGGGGTTTGGTCAGGATGGCCGCGAACAGCTGCACGGTGTCGGAGTTGCTCTCGTGGTTGTCGCGCGTGGTCAGCATGATGAGCCGCATGGCCGCGAGCCGTGAATCGTCGCGAATGCGTTTCGCCAACGCGATGCCGTCCATGCCGGGCATTTGATCGTCCAGCAACGCGAAATCGAATCGCAAACCTTCCGGCGTGCCGAGCACGGCGAGCGCGTCCAGGCTGGATTCCGTGGCAATCACCTCGACGCCCCAGGACTTCAAATGCTGCGTGAGGATTTCTCGATTGCTGGTGTTGTCGTCCACGATCAGCGCGCGCAATCCAACCAGCCTCAGGCGCGGCAAGCGTGTAAAAGTCGGCGTCTTTTCAACGATCAGCTCGAGCCGCACTTCAACCCAAAAGATCGAACCGCGCCCCACCACGCTATCGACGCCGATCCGGCCGCCCATCAAAGTCGCCAACTCACGGCAGATGGCAAGACCCAATCCCGTCCCGCCGTATTTGCGCGTGGTGAATGAATCGGCCTGGCTGAACGCGTTGAAAATGTCCGATTGGGCTTCCGTCGAGATGCCGATGCCCGTATCGATCACCTCGAAGCGCAGCAGGCCATCGTTGCCGATCACCTTGACGCGCACGATGACTTCACCGGCATCCGTGAACTTGATGGCATTGCCCACCAGGTTGATCAATATCTGCCGCAGGCGCATGGGGTCGCTGCGCACCTTGGCCGGTACGTCGAGTCCGACATCGCAGGCCAGTTCGAGCCCCTTGGCATGGGCGCGCGCCGCACAGATCTCGATGGCTTGTTCCACCGTTTCCCGTAAGCCAAATTCGATGCATTCCAGCTCGAGCTTGCCGGCTTCGACTTTCGAGAAATCCAAGATATCGTTGATGATCTGCAGCAGCGCTCCCGCGGAATGGGAGATGGTTTGCGAGAGGTGCCGTTGGCGCGGCGTCAGTTCCGTTGCCTGCAGCAGTTCCGACATGCCCATGACCCCGTTCATCGGCGTGCGGATTTCGTGGCTCATGCGTGCGAGAAATTCGCTCTTGGCGCTGCTGGCGCGCTCCGCCGCCTCTTTGGCGCTCGTGGCTTGGTCGATGGCCACCCGCAGTTCGTGATTGGCGTTGCCCAAGTTCTCCGTGCGTTCGGCCACCTGCTGCTCGAGGAACTGACGATATTTTTCCAGACGCGAATCGCGATGCCGGATCTGCCCGAGCATCTGGTTGAAGCCGTCGATGAGGGACCCGATTTCGTCTTCTGAACTGCGTTCGACCCGCAGACTGTAGTCCTGCTCGGCGGACACGCGCTGCATGGTTTGCGCCAGGTTGACGATGGGTCCGGAGATCTGCTTCTGCAGCCGCGCGGCGAGCCAATACGAAATCAATACGGCGGCCGCGATCGCCGCGACGCTGATCAAGGCGAAAGCGGGCCAATCAGGATAAAGCGCCGTGAGCGGAACGAGAATATGCACCGAGCCGAGCACCGCGCCTTCGCGCGTGGCAGGTGCGCTAACTAGGAATTGATTGCGATGCACCGCCAGGGGCGCGCTGCTCGTTTTCAACTGCACGGCGCTTGCGGTGCGATCGTATGTCGCAATTTTTTGCCCATCAGGCAAATAGACTTCGGCGGCGTCGACCATCGGGTCATTGCGCAGCGCGCCCAGGGCGCTCATCGCCCCCGCGGTGTCGCCGCGGCTCATCGCCTCGATGGTGCGCACTCCGGCCGCGCTTGCGATTGCCCCGGCGCGTTGCTTTACGTCGGCGCGGACGTGCAGCAAATTCGTTGCAACGTGCATCATGATCGCAATCGCAAAGGCGGCCATCGCGGGAACCGTGATAACCACACGCAGTTTGCGTTCGATTGGGAGGTCAGCGAACCAACGAATCAATAGCCCTCCCCCTCACCGTATCGGCATGGATTACAACTACCCAATTGTCGGCTTTTCAGCGGAAATCTGCGGAAATTGAACGTGACAAGGTTCACGTTGTGCTTAGAGTCTGGCTTGACACTCACGTGTCCGCGACCGCACGCTAGCTGCGCGAAGATGCACCGCAGGCAGCGGCGATACAGCGGTGGGCCCGCTCCCAATCGAATGCCGGACCGGGGTCGGTCTTGCGTCCCGGCGAGATATCACTGTGTCCTACCACCCTGTCGGCTGACAGTCGAGGATATGCATCACAGAGCGCAGCCACGACCTCGGCCAGCGTGTCGTATTGGGCGGCTTCGTAGGGAATCGTATCGACTCCTTCGAGTTCCACGCCGATCGAGAAGTCATTGCAGGCCTCGCGGCCGTTGTAGCAAGACTGGCCGGCATGCCACGCTCGATCGGCGAACCTGACGAACTGCGTGAGCCCACCATCGCGCGCCACAAGCAGATGCGAGGACACCCGCAGATCAGCGATTTCAGCAAAATAGGGATGCATCTCGAACGGCAGTGAATTGGTGAAAAGCCGGTCGATCCATGGACCGCCAAATTCGCCGGGCGGAAGGCTGATGCCGTGCACGACGATTAATTCCGCCTCCACTCCCGGAGGACGGGCATCGCAATTCGGCGAGGCCACGTGCCTCGCGCTTCGCATCAGTCCGCTTTCCAGATCGACCTGCAAGTGAACGCCCTCTGCGCCGCCGAAACCGTCCGTAGCATATGCGACAATTGCGCGCATATGAACGTCAAACTTAAACGCGGGCGCACTTGAATGCGCTTGACGCGCGTGTTCGTCGACGGCGCCTTGACCCCCGGGGCCATGGTGGAGCTGGCGCGGGATACCGCTTCACACTTGGCAAAGGTGCTGCGCGCCCGCAGCGGCGATGAGCTCATTCTGTTCAACGGCGATGGCCGCGAATTCACGGGCGCCATCGAGGCCGTGCGGGGCTCGCGCGTCTCGGCATCGATCGGCGCCGCTCGCTCGATCGATCGGGAATCATCCCTCGCGCTGACCCTGTTGCAGTGCGTGCCGCGGGGTGATCGTATGGATTTTATCGTGCAAAAAGCGACTGAACTCGGTGTCGGACGCATCGTCCCGGTGCTCAGCCGGCGCAGCGTCGTGCGGCTCGACGAGAGTCAAAGCGCGTCGAAGCAAGCGCATTGGCGCGCCGTCGCGGTGAGTGCTTGCGAACAATGCGGCCGCAACCGGCTGCCGACCGTGGACGCCCCGCAGCCGCTGCTGAACTATCTGGGTGCCATGACGCCCAACG
>DATHFW010000062.1:0-11889 GCA_035317945.1 Steroidobacteraceae bacterium
CCCGCCACGCATGATTACGGCCAGGACTATTGGTCCGACCGCAGTTATGGCGCCATCGATCCGGAAGGGCATCTCTGGTGGATCACGCAGCGGCTGCGCAATCCAGCGGCCACTTAAAGCAGCGCGCGCTTCCATGGAGCAACACTCCCCCGCTCTTCAGCTCAGTGCGGCATTCACCGCGCTGTCCGACGCATCGCGGCGCGAAATGATTCGCATGCTGTTGAAGAAGCCGCGACGCGCCGGCGAACTGGCGGAATGCGTCGACATGAGTCCTCAGGCGTTGAGCCGGCATCTGCGCGTGCTGCGCAAAGCCGGCTTGCTGTCGGAGCGGGGAATCGAGAATGACGCGCGCGTGCGAATTTACAGCGTGCAGCCCAACGCCTTTGAGCCGGTCCAGCAGTGGATGGCGCAGGTGGAAGATCTCTGGCGGCGCCAGCTACATGCCTTCAAGGCATTCGCTGAGAATTCGCAGCGAAGCGGCAAGCTCAAAGTATGATCGGCGATCGGGCTTGCTGCGCATCGAGCCGCGGGTCGGCGGCCGACCGGCACCCTGGTGACCGTCACACATAGCGGCCTGTCGGCGTTGTGCGCGGGCACGGGCACGGGCGCGCGTTCATAAGCCGAGAATGACGATCTTGCCGTTGACCTTGGGCGTCGGCCAGATGGGTGAGGTCATACCGGCGGCGACCGCAATCTTCTGTCCGGCGCCGGTGTCATAGGTAATCACGCCGCCGCCGATCGCCCCGCCCAGATCCTTTGACCACAGCTTCTTGCCGCTCGCGGAATCCAAGGCGTACAGGTTTCCACCCATGTCGCCGAACAGGACCAATCGGCCGTTGGTCGGCGTCACTCCGCTCATCACCGGGAAGGGCGCGTGAAATTGCCATTTGCGCTCGCCGTTGTCGGCGTCGCTGGCGGTCATCCAGCCCGACCACATTTTCGGATCGTCCATCTTGCCGAAACCCTCGGTGGCGCCGCTCCAGGGCTTGCCGGCCCGCACGCCGGCCAGAGCGCTCACGGCGACGGCATGCACCGTCGTGCACCAATCAACTTCGCCGGTAAAAATGAGATTGTCGGCCGGGTCGAACGCCGGGCCGTTCCACTCCGCTCCTCCCTGGGAGCCTGGACAAAACCGCGTCCCTTGCGCCGTCATCGGCGCCTCCGCATTGGTAACGGTCGTGACCGGCTTGCGATAGACGAGCTTGCCGGTATTGAGATCGATCAGATACAAGTGGCCGTCTTTGGGTGCCTCGGCCAGCATGCGATGGCCGACTTTGCTGAGGAACAACACGGGCGGCGAGGAGACGTCCCAATCGTGGAAGTCGCGCTTGACCAGCTGAAAATGACGTTGAAATGCCCCCGTTTTGGCGTCGAGTATCACGATCGAGCTGGCGTATAGATTCTCGCCTGGCCGAGGCTCCTTCAGGAAATCGGGCGCCGGATTGCCTGAGGGGATATACAAAAGACCGGTCTTAGGATCCAGCGAATACGAGGTCCAGGTAGCCCCGCCCGTGATCGGAAATCCCTTGGCTTCCTTCCACGTCGCGGCGTTCAGCGATTTGGGATCGGGCGCCGCCGGGCCGCGCGCCACATCAGCGGCTCCCTTGGGCACCAGGTAGAATTCCCACACGATGTGGCCGTCCTTGGCGTCGAGCGCGTACATGCGCCCCTTCACGCCCTTATTGTCGCCCCCTGCATTGCCGATGAATACCAGTCCCTCCCAGGCGATAGGCACCGCAGGCACTGATTCGCCTTTGGACGGGTCCGCGATCACGGTCGTCCACATGCGCTTGCCGTTTTTGGCATCGTAAGCAATGACCTTGCCGTCCGTAGTTCCCCTGAACAAGCGGTGGTCGAACCAGGCGGCCCCGCGGTTCACCTTCAGATCGCCGGGCGGGAAATCTTCATGGCTGCGCCAATTCTGCTTGCAGTTGTTGGGGTCAATGGAAAAAGTATCGCGCTCGGTGGTCGCGAATAGCGCGCCATCGACTTGGATGAGTCCGGTTTGAAAGGAGACTTGTTCGCCGGTATCAAAAGTGCAGAGCACCTTGAGGCCGGTCACATTCTTGTTATCAATTGCCTCGAGCGCCGCATAGCGGTCGGCGGTGAGAGTGCGATTGTAGGTTGGCCAGTCGGTGTTTGCGGCATGAACCAGCGACGACATGAGAGCCAGAACCGCGGTCGCCCCGGCCAACGCAAATTCAGATCGCATAAATAATTCCTTTCCGCTTTGCGCTCCAATGTGACGCATCGCTTCCGTTCAGTCTGTCGTGCAATACGCGGAGCGGGTGTCAGCGCTTGCCTACAGCGAATGTCGCGTTTGACGCTCATGCATTGACTAGCGGTACAGATGGCGTCGCGTCAACGGCAGGTCCGGAACGCCGGCTGCCCGCTTGTTCGCCAACACCTGGTAGATGCCGATTTCTCCCGATTCGAATTGCAGGGCACAGGCCGTCATATAAAGCCGCCATACGCGATAGGTCGCCTCGTTGACGTACTGCAGCGCTTGCGATCGATTGCGCTCCAGCCCCGCAACCCAGTGTCTCAGGGTCATCGCATAGTGCGGCCGCAGCGCCTCGACATCGGCGATCTCGAATTTCGAGCGCTCCATGACGCGCTCTATGTTGCTGATGCTGTCGAGCTGTCCGTCCGGAAACACATAGCGATTGATGAATTCCGTGGATATATTCGTCTCCCAGCCCTCCGAGTCGTGCGTGATGCCGTGATTGAGGAACAGGCCGCGGGGTTTGAGCAAACGGTTCACCGTGGAGAAATACATCGGAAGGTTTTTGAGTCCGACATGCTCGAACATGCCCACGCTGGCGACCTTGTCGTAGACCGACTCTCCGGGCAAATCGCGATAATCCAGTAATTCGACGCGCACCCGATCAGTCAGGCCTGCCTCCTCGATTCGTTCCTGCGCCACTTTCAATTGTTGCGGGCTCAAAGTGACGCCGTGGGCGCGCACGCCATAATGTTTGGCCGCATAAATCACCAGCGCGCCCCAGCCGCAACCGATATCGAGAAATTTATCTTCCGGCTTGAGCAGCAACTTGCGGCATATGTGCTCTAGTTTTGCCTGTTGAGCTGCGTCCAGGTCAACGTCCGGGGTCTCGAAATACGCGCAGGAATACACCATGGCGCGATCCAGCCACAGCGCATAAAACTCATTCGAGACGTCATAGTGGAAATGAATGGCGTCGCGATTCTCGGCTTTCGAGTGCGCCTTGATCTTGGGCGCGTGCGACGGGGCAAACAGTGCCGCGGAGTGCCGCGAAGCCGCGTTCATCATTCGCAAGTGCAGCGCCGTGAACGCCGCGCGCAGCTTCTCTGCGGCGGGCAATTGCAACTCTTCCAGATGATCCTTGAGGCTCAAGGCCGCGAAAAAGTCCCCCTCGATGTCCAGGTCACCCCTGAAATAGGCGTCGGCGAGAGCGAGAGGATCACGTCCCAGCACTGCAGACCAGACGACCTCCGGAGTTTTAAATACCAGGGTGAAGGGTGAATCTGCGCCACTCGCGGCATTCGCGCCCACGCGAAGGGCAGTGCCGTTCCACAGGCGCAAATTGAGACTGCCGGGGTAGCGGCGAAATAGGCGGGCCAAGAGATCGGAAGCCTGCGCGCTGCCTCGGTATCGCGCCAGGGCGCCTTCCGAAGCGGTTCCATGAGACACCGGCCCGGCGGTGGTAGATCCGGAACGAAGCGCGGATTCAGTGTGCATTTGATTGTTCATACAGGCACTCCCTCATGTGCATATACGAGGCAAAGCAATTTACATACCATCGCGAAATCTCACGAAAAATCAAAGGTTTTCGCCGATTCGTGCGATGAATTTCTTACATGGTCACTCCAAAACTTTCAGAAAAACGGCCGGCGGGACGGCTATTTGCCGGTCCCGCTGCCGTTCTTGGTCCTGTCGATAAACGCTGCGACATTGGCATGCAACGCCTTAAGATCCGGTTCGTGGGCATACACCATATGACCCGACGTATAGAAATGCATCTCGATGTTGCCTTGAAGAGTGCTCTGGATCGGCAACTGATGCAACTCATACTCAGCCGCGAAATACGGCGTGGCTAAATCGTAGTATCCGCCGTTCAATTGCACCTTAAGATTGGGGTTTTGCTTCATCGCGACGGCAAGATCCGGCATCACGTTCACGGGACCGGGTACCTTGATCGGCGAGCCCGGCGGCTGGTGCAGGAAATCCCAGGCCTTGGACACATCGTTCTCGGCCTTATAGGTTTTCCTGTCGCCGAATTTGAGCGCAGTCCTGACATAATCATTGAACGCGGATACATAAGCTGACGAAATGGCGGCCGATTGCGGATCGTAATCGGCTTCCTTGCTCATCGGATCGATCGTCGGACCTGCGAACCGGGTGTCCAACCGGCCGGTGGTGATTTCGGCGCCCAACAGGGTTTTCTCGAATTCGCCGCCGTTCACCCGCAGATTGGCCCGCTCCACGTACTCGGCCGGCAGGCCGGTGTATGTTTGCAATTTCGCCGCGATCTCCGACTTGCGCTGCGCGCTCAAGGTTGAGCCGGCCGCCAGGGCCTGCAGGTACTCGGACATCGCAAAGGTTTCCACCTCGTGCAGCAGCGGCTCCAACGCCGCAGGCTGATTTTGCAGCTTATGGTGATACCACGCCGTTGCCGTATAGGTGGGCAACGCCAGCGCATAAGGCAAATCCATGCCCGGATTGAACTGCGGGCCGTCGACGCTGTTGTCAAAATTCAAGACCTGCGACAGCAGAATCACCCCGTTCAAGTCCAATGACTTTTCGTTCTCCAGGATGTTGGCCAGCGCCGCCGAACGCGTCGTTCCGTAGCTTTCGCCGAACAGATATTTCGCAGAATTCCAGCGATTGTGCCGCGATAGGAACTCCACAATGAAGTTCGCGAACGCGTGGGCATCCTGGTCGATGCCGTAGAAAGCCTTCTCCTTGTCCGCCCCGCGCAAATGGCCGAATCCCGTGCCGGGCGCATCGATGAAGACCAAATCACTGGCATCGAGCAAGGTGTGCTCATTGTCGATGACCCGATACGGCGCCGCCGGACTGTGCGTGTCATCGGCCGTCACCACGCGTTTCGGACCGAAGGCGCCCATGTGCAGCCATACGGTCGACGAACCGGGTCCGCCGTTATAGATAAATGTGATGGGCCGGTGCCCGTCCTCTTTGTCGCCCCGAAAATAAGCGACATAGGACATGCCGGCTTCCGGCGGCTGGGGAGGCGGCGGTCCGCTTTTTTCCTCGCGCGGCGGCGGCGGGTCATCGTCGAGGGGATCCTTGACATGCACCACCAAAATGCCTGCTTCGGCTTGATAGGCGATCGCGTGTCCCGCTATCAGCACCGAGCCGGAGCTGGCCTGACGCTCATCCTTCAAGTAACGCGGCGACTCGGTGGGCTCCGGCACCAAGGCTATTTTGGTGGCCGGCGTGTCGGCAGGTGCACGCTCGGCGGCCGACGAGAACGACGCGCCGAGCGCGACACCCATAATAGAAGCGCAAACAAGCACACGGATATTGAAATCCATTCTATTCGAATCTCCCCTGAGGACTTAAGCCGTCATTGTAGACGTCGGCAGCGCTCTTTAATATTCAAATTGATAGCGCAAGCCGACGCTGGTACCCGGATCGTTGTCCGGGGTGGTTCCCTGAACCGACGCGGTGCCGTTTCCCAATTTGGTTTGCAGTTTCAAGTGCTTGGTCAGGTCCACGTCCGCTTCGAGCTGACTGTTGCCGGCAGTACTCTGCTTGGCCTCGATGTAGACCCGCTTGGAGATGTAGCGCCCTGCTGCGATGCTGGCGCCGGACTCGGTTCCTGTCGGCGTCGTGGGGGTGCCGGCGCCGACGGTGAGCCGGTCCAATCCCAAGCTCCTTTGAATCTTGACCAGCGGGTTGAGGCTGCCGTTGCCGCCCACTCCGCTCACGGACGCGAGCGCGGCGCCGACTTGCGCCAGCTGCAATGGCGTGAGCTGTTGAGTGGGCGCGCCGAACAGCAACAGCGCCATGATTTCGTCCTGAGGCTTCGCCGGGGTGCTGGTGAAATCGAATTGAGGTGCATCAGCGAGACCGGTGATGTGCATGATCGCAGTCGTATCGCCGATGGTTGCCTGTGCGGTGAAATCCAACGTGGGATCGATCTTGGTCTTGAGTCCCGCGCCGTTGAAACTCACTTGGCCCGCGGAAAAATTCAGTCTACCGGTGGCCAGCGAGAAAGTGCCGCGCTGAAGATTGAACGCCCCGGTCACGAGCGGCGAATCGGTGGTCCCGCTGATTTGCAAATCTCCACCCATTTCCGCATCCAACCCCCGACCCTGCACCAGGATTTCTTGAGGCGCCTGCACCGCCACGTCTAATCCGATGATGAGCGGCTTGTCGGGCACCACTGCTGTTTTATTTCCGCGCCGCCGGACGTCG
This sequence comes from Steroidobacteraceae bacterium, assembly GCA_035317945.1. Lineage (GTDB taxonomy): Bacteria > Pseudomonadota > Gammaproteobacteria > Steroidobacterales > Steroidobacteraceae > Bog-1198. The sequence continues at coordinate 6,425 of DATHFW010000062.1, forward strand.
AGCACCGCGACATTGGGCGGCAGACCATTCGGAATTCCGATCAAGGTACGGTTCAGATGCACTTTTCCGGAGATATCCAGGCGTTCGCGAGCCGTGCCCTTGATGGCAAGATCGGCGTTCAGGTTGGAGGTCACCAATTTGCTCACGATCGGTTGCGCGTTGCGCGCGGCAATTTTCAAGTCCACCGGGATTCCTTTCTGCAGGATCCCAACCGAACCGCTCATCGACACGGTGCCCGGCGGAGCCGAGGCGGTGAAAGTCTTGATTTGCAGCGCCCCCTCGTTGCCGACAATTTGCGCGGCGATGTCGGAGAAACTGATCCCGCGCCCATAGTCGTTGACCTTGCCGTTTTTAAGATCCAACGTGCCGGCAATCTGCGGTGAGGCCACGTTGCCGGTCACGGTCGCGTCGATGTCGAGCTGGCCCGCGGCATGTTGGCCGCGCGCTTCGAGGAAGGCATTCATCACTCCGACGTCGAGCTTGCCGTTGATTTTCATATCGACCTGCCCGTCAACCGCGAGCGGAGCTTCACCGACGGCGCTCAGCTGCGATGCGGATCCGGCGTCCAGTCGCGCGTCGACGTCAGCCGTGTTTCCGCGCAAGCCGGCGGTGATGTGAATGTTGGCAGGCGGCAATCCCAACGCGGCGTCGTCCGCCGATTGTAGTCCTGAAGCGTTGACCGTGATTTCGCCCAAGGGCTTGGGCAAGCTGCCATGCAAATCGGCGTGTGCTTCGATCACGCCCGCCGACAGCAAATTCGGCAGGAATACGTTGACCAGGGCAGGTTGCACATTGCGCAGTGATGCGCGCAGCCCAAGCGTCGGCGCAATTTGACCTTGCAAATCCAGTTCGGCCTTTTGCGCGCCGAGTTTCAGTTGATCAACGAGCAAGCCATTCGCAAATTGGAATCGAGCAGGCGCGAGCAAACGGATGTCCTGTCCCCGGTAGTTGCCCAGCGCGTCGGCAATAGACACTTCACTGGATTCGAGATTCAAGTTCCCGCTCGCCTCCAGGCTGGCGGCGGCATCTTTGAATTTCGGAAGCTGAACGCCGGCCTTGAAGGCGAAGGAATCCGTGAATCCTTCACCCGATACATGCGCACTTCCGGCAAGCCCGGCGAGTACCACGTCTTGCGCATCGATCTGCAGGCGTCCGCTCGTACGCCGGCCATCGGCGCGCAGAACGAGGTTTCCCGCAAGACTACCTGCAACATCGATGCCGAGAAGATGCTGCAAATCCTGAAGCTGCGCCACCGTCAGCGCCAGCTGGCCATGCATCTGTGCCTTGTCGACCGGCAGGGTAATATCGCCATCCAGGTGTGCGCTTTTCCAGCTTGCCTGATGAACAACCGCATGCAGAGCGCGCTCGGCACTGCGCTCCAGCGCCACATCGAGTTGCAACGGCGCTCCGTCCAGCGACCCCTTCGCGATGAGCGTTCCACTGGGGGTGGACGGCAGGCCGTGAACCTTGGCCTCGGCGAGCAACGTTCCGCTCTGCGAGCCCCTGACCGAGAGCGTCGAATTCAGACTCGCCTCGACTGCCAGGTCCGTCGGGGCGCCGGCGGCCGATCCCGACCCTTTCAGCGTACCGGCGAGCGCCGGTGAGAAAGCACTGAGATCCGACAAGGCGACATCCCATTGTCCCTTGATGGATCGAGCACTGACGCTGCCGTTCGCGCCGAGCGCGAGCGTCCGGCTGGTGAATTTCAAATTCTCGATGCTCAGCGCGTCATCTTTGAACGCACCTGAAAATTCCAATCTCGCTCGATCCCCGACCGCCGCTGCCCAGATCTGCATGCCCGGAATGAGCGCGGCACTCGCATCGAGTTTGATATGAGTCGCAGGAGGATACCCTTGCAACTGCGCATTGATGACGGCGCTGCCGCGCAAGTCCTGTGCAGCATAGACGGCAAACGGCGTTACGTTCGGCAGCTTGAGCTCCACGGTCGCACTCGGTTCACCGGCGGTCACCGCCTGTCCATGCAGAGAAAACAGCCGATGCGAGGCGGAGAGTTCGAGGCGGCGCGCAGGATCGTCGAGGCGCACCGAGGCCTCGATTTTCACGGGATCATCTTCCAGAAGGCGTGGTTGTGTTCCCGGAATCTTGAGGCCGCGGACGAGCGCATGCAGTTCGGCATTGCCAAGAGAGGCTGCAACATCGGCGCTCAGGGCCGCCATCTGCGTCTCGCCGGGTATTCGCAGCCGCGTGACCTCGAGATGACCTTCGGCATTGGGCGACTTGAGGTTGCCGCGCCAGCGTCCGCGCAGCATCGCCCGCTCCCAGCTCAAGTCCGGCCGCGGACTCATCGCTCCCGCCTCGAACGAAAACCCCAAGTCGGCGGACAACTCGGTTAGATTGAGGCTGCCCTCAGCACGTCCAGTCAGCTCTCCCGCCAGAAGTGAAACCTCGACTTGCTCCGCGGAACGCGGGCCATTCAACTTCACCTCGGCTTGCAGGGCGCCGAGGCCGGGTAAGGACAGCATGTTCTCCAAAGGGCCGCCGGCCGGCTCATGCAGCTTGAGCAAGGCATCCATGCGCTTCGCATCGAAGTGCAAATGCAATTCATACTCGCCGTCACCGTCAATGCGCCGGGCGGAGGCGTCAAATAGCATGTCGCGAACGGAGCGCAAATGAGCGCTGCCGCTGGCCGCCAGCGAGGCCGGCGTTCCCGCCAATTGAGATCCCAAGTGCAACACGTCGAAGGACGCCTCGGCCACATCGATGCGCGGTATCGATGCTTCAGCGCCGCCCGGGGCGGAAGAGCCTCGCGGTAAACGCTCCATCTCAACGGCGGCGACATGCAATCGATCGATCTGCAGCCGGCCTTCGAGGTAAGCGAGCGGCGTCCAGTCCAACTCGATGCGTCTTGCCGTCAACCAAACACCCGCAGCATCGCGCAGTTGCAGCTGCTCGAGCGTCAAATGGCTGGGAAAGGACCCTGCCAGCCCCGATAATTGCACCTGGCCCTTGGTCAGGCTCGCGGTGAGCTTTTCGATTTGAACGCGGCCTGCCGCCGTGTTTCCTAAGATCCATACGGTCCCCACCAGCAGCACGAGCAGCAGCGCCAACGCGCCGAACGCCCATGCAATCATTTTTAGGGAGCGTCGCTTCAAAATGCCTGCCCCAGTCCAATGTAGACCTCGAAAGAGTCTTCGCCCGGGCGACGATTCACCGGTACGGCGATGTCGAAGCGGATCGGTCCGATAGGTGTGTAGTAGCGCATACCCGCTCCGGCACCGACCCGGACATCATCACGCGTCGCCTTTAAGCTGGCACTGACCTGCCCCGCGTCCACAAATGCCACGGCGCCCCAGTTGCTGTAGAACCGCTGGCGAAATTCCAACCCGCCGGCCGTGATCGCCGTACCGCCGACAGGAATGTCGGTTTGGGGAAACACGGGCCCGACCAATTGGTAACCGTACCCTCGGATTGTACTCGTGCCGCCGGCGTAGAACCGTTGGTCGGGCGGCAAACTCAGTTCCCCGGCGCCTTGCGCAATGCCGGCCAGGGCACGGGCGGCCAGCACGCTGCGTCCCGGCGCAATCGGCAAGAGATTGTTCAGATCAAAGTAGGTGGCTACCTTGACTTGGGTGATGAGGAACGTGGCGTTGGGATGCCCAATGGCGAGCGTCGGCGTCACGCTCAAGGATCCGCGAAAGCCATGACGCGGATCTTCCAGCGGCGTGGGCAGATTGGTCGAGTCGTAGTTAAGGCTCAATGGCAATGCCACCAGCGTGTAATTGAAGGTCTGCGGCACCGGCACTATTTGACCTTCCGGATTCGTCATGACGCTGGTGTCTTGGATTATCTGCTCATCCGTGGTCGACAGGCCCGCGCTCACGCTCCAGACACTGGACAGCTTGCGGCTCAAGGTGGCGCTCGCGGTCCTGGCGGTCTGATCGTAGGCTTGCAGCTGCTGCTTGGTGGCGGTTATCGCAAATTGCAGCGACTGATCTCTATGCAGGAACTCGGGGATAAGATATTTGACGCTGGTGTCGTAGCCGGTTCCCGTCGTGTCGGCGCCGCCCAGGTTGATGACCGACGCGGCGAAGGTCAATTGCTCCGCGTTGCCGAACACATTTCGGTCCGTCCAACTCGCGCCGCCGCTGCCGCCCAAGTCGCTCGAATAGGCCGCGCTCAAGGCGACGGCATGCCGCAGCCGCTCGACGATCTTGAACGTGATCGGAACGCCGCCCGATGCGTCCGGCTTTGTGCCGATCTGCACGCTGACTTGCCCAAAAACGTTCAGCGCCAACAGGTCGCGGCGCGCTCCCTCGATCGCGGACGGCTTGTACAAATCACCCGTGTGCAGCAGCAGCCTTCTTCGCACCAGCAACTCGTGAACCCGCTTCAAGCCCTCGATGTGAATCTCGCCGACATTCACTTTGCGGCCGGCGACCACACGAAAACTCAAATCCAGCACCGGCGCATCGGCTGCCTCGTAAGCGACCGGCGGATCGACCTGCGCGAAGGCGTAGCCCTGCTCTTGCAGCGCCGAGAGCAGGCGCGCGCCGCCGGCCAGCACCAGCGACGCGACCGCGGGTTGACCGCTCTTCAACCCCAGCGTTTCGCGCACATCCAGGGGCGCCTCTCCCTCGGTATCGATGTCGATGCGGCGCAGGTGATACAGAGTTCCCAAGGTGAAGCCGACCGCGACTTGCGCGGTGCTGTCCTTCGGCAATGCCGTGAGCGTATCGCCCAGGCTGGGATCCGCAAGCAATTTGCCGTTGATATGTACGACCACCAGAGATTCGTAGTAGCCGAAGCTTTCTAGGGCGGTCTTGAGCCGATCCGAATCGCTTCGTGCGCGCGCAATCAAACCAAAGGGGCTGACCGGCGCCGAACCGCGCAGCGAGATTAAATCAGACGTGGCTTTCAGGGTTTGGTCGATATCGTCGTTGCCAACCGGTGCGAGTTCGACCTTGTACGGCTGCGGATCCGCAGCACGCGCCGTGCAACACGCAAACAGCGCGCACAGCAGCAAAAATGGAGTTACGCCCGATTTCATGCGTCGCTAGGCTATCAGGTCCAAGCGATTTCCAAGACTGGCTGTCGGCCGGCGCCTACAAAGACTCCTCCGGCTTCGGAATTCTGGACAGGCGATGAGAGGCATACCCTTCAAGTCCGCTTTGAAACTGTCTGACTCAAGGAGCGCATGGCATGGGCGACATCAAGACTGACATCAAGAGTAAAGACGAGGGCGCGAGCCCCATCGATAGGAGCGGTGAATCAACACTTCGGGGGCGCGCGTTGGACGGCTCCGAGCAAAAGAAAGCCGTGGATCACACGGCATTCGACAAAACGCAAAACACGGACTCAACCCTGCGCCTGGATAACGAGGAAGACACCCTGTACGAGGATGGTCTGGACCTCGAAGACGATTCAGGCCCGTTAACGGGCAAAGACGGCAGGGACGATACGCAGTAGCCGGGCTCGTCAAGGCGGCGCTCTGCACTAACGGACCG
>DATHFW010000063.1:0-23991 GCA_035317945.1 Steroidobacteraceae bacterium
GCGTTGCAGTTGCCTCTCGATTGCAAGCGGTTGCTGGTGATTGGCGGCGGCATCATTGGCTTGGAAATGGCCTGCGTTTACGACGCTCTCGGCGTAAAGGTCAGCGTGGTGGAGTTGAGCGATGGCCTGATGCCGGGCACGGATCGCGATCTCGTGCGCCCGTTGCAGAAGCGAATCGAAAAGCGCTACGAGAAAATTCTCGTGAAGACCAAAGTGGCCAAACTCGAGGCGCTTCCGGAAGGGTTGCGCGCGAGCTATGAAGGTCCCGATTCGCCGCAACCTCAGTTGTTCGACTATGTGTTGGTTGCAGTCGGGCGGGCCGCCAATGGCAACTCCATCAACGCGGCAGTGGCGGGTGTTGAGGTCAGCGCGCGCGGCATCATCGACGTTGACAAGCAAATGCGCAGCAACGTGCCGCACATCTTTGCCATCGGCGATATCGTCGGTGCGCCGATGCTGGCGCACAAGGCCAGTCATCAAGCCAAAGTCGCCGCGGAGGTCGCTGCCGGACACAAGGCATCGTTCGATGCGCGCTGCATTCCTGCCGTCGCGTACACCGATCCTGAAATCGCGTGGGCGGGCATGACTGAGACGGATGCGAAAGCGCAGGGCATCCAATACGGCAAGGGCATTTTCCCCTGGGCCGCGAGCGGGCGGTCCCTGGCGCTCAATCGCGACGATGGATTCACGAAGTTACTGTTCGACAAACAGACCAACCGCATCATCGGCGCAGGCATCGTCGGCACCAACGCCGGCGACTTGATCGCCGAGGTGGCATTGGCGATCGAAATGGGCGCCGATGCCACCGATGTCGGTTTGACCATCCACCCCCATCCGACTCTGTCGGAAACGGTCGCGTTTGCCGCGGAAGCCTTCGACGGTACGTTGACGGATCTGTACATTCCCAAGCGTTGATCCCGGGCCAAAGGAAATGATTCGCAACGCCGTCATCTCGATCTTTCTGGCCGCTGCCTTTGGTGCATCCGGTGCGGCATTTGCGGATGACGCTTGCGTCGATTTCAAATGGGATGTGACCCAGGAGCGAGGGCTATTCGCGGGAACCGCTACCCCGTTGACGGCCGGGGCGGATTCGAAGAGCGCGCCCGTCATGCAGTTGAATCATCTGTATGCGCTCAAGCTGATGCCGCAAGATCAGGTGACCTTTGCGGCCACGCCGGGTAAGAAAACGCCGAGCGCCGGATCCAACGCGGGAGTCTTGACGTTCAGACTCCCGGCGAGCGGCAGCTATCGCGTAGCCATCGACATGCCGTTTTGGATCGATGTGGTGTCGAACGGTGCGTTGGTCGCCGCGAAAGATTTTCAGGGCCAGCACGGTTGCAGCTCGCCGCATAAGATCGTTGAGTTCGAGCTCGTCGGCACGCGACCGTTCTTTCTGCAGTTGAGCAATGCTGCGGCGAGCAGCGTCCGGCTGACGCTGACCGCCACGCCCGCGCGGAAGCTATAGTCGCGGAATCAGGGCCGATCCGGCGGCGAAATCCGGCTCGCTGCAATTGCCTCCGGCGGCGCGCCGATGCAATCCTTCAAGAATGCCGTTTTCTCGGCGCCCAGCAACTTCCTGGCTTTGGCCTCTTTGAGGCAAGCCGTGCGTTGCGCGTGCTTCGCCGCGGCATCACCGGCCGAAGCTGTCGAGGCGGGCGTGGTTGTGGAGGCCGGCTCGGCGGTTGAGGGCGCGGGTGTCTGGGAGGTGGCCTGCTGAGCGGCGGACACCAAAATGCTGAGGCACAGAGCGCTTGCCGTGAATGCCAGACGCATGTTCTTTAAACCTCGAACTTAGACTGAGCTGTGAGCAGAACAGGATAGCGTTCCAAGTCAGCCGCACCGATGAAGCGAGCATGAAGCTTCGTTAACCTTGGATCGAGACCTTACGGCCGGGCGGCCAGGCGATCCCGCACGCGCGCCAAATACTGCTGTTCGTCCGGAGCTCGGCCATTGCGCTGCGCCAAGTATAGCTCCTCGCCCAGCGCTTCCATGAGCGCATGCTCCGCGAGGTGGGATTCTCCGTATCGCAGCTGTAATTGCCGATGCAAATCGCGAATCCCGGGCGGCCGGTCGATGGACAGCTGTTCGCGAACCGCCAGATGCAGCCCCATATGTAGAAACGGGTTCTCTGCGGCGCCGGCAGCGTCCGGTTCGAAGGCGAGCGCGGTGTCGGCATCAGCGACGATGCTTTGGTATTCCGAGTGCGCGCCGATCACATCCGCGATCAAGGCCTCGAGCGGCGTGAGGGGCGAACCTGCCAAGTGCTTGGCCCAGCTTTCTGCATAGGCGCGCCGCAATTGCTCGCGGGTGTAGTTGTCGAATACGGTCATGCCGGGGTCTTGTGCGAGTACTCGCAAAGGTCCGCGATGATACAGGCGGGGCAGGCAGGGCGGCGCGCCTTGCAGGTGTAGCGGCCATGCAAAATCAGCCAGTGGTGCGCATCGAGCCGAAATTCCGCCGGCACGAACTTCATCAGTTTCTCCTCGACCTCGCGCACGGTCTTGCCGGGCGCAATACGGGTGCGGTTGGAGACACGAAAGATGTGAGTGTCCACTGCAATCGTCGCATGACCGAACGCAGTATTTAATATCACGTTGGCGGTCTTGCGTCCGACCCCCGGCAGCTCCTCGAGCGCCTCCCGGGTCGTCGGTACTTCGCCGCCATGCCGCTCGAGCAGCAATCGGCACATGGCCATGATGTTCTTCGCCTTGGCGTTGTAGAGTCCGATGGACTGGATGTACTTCGACAGTCCCCTGACCCCCAGCGCCAGAATCGAGGCGGGTGTGTTCGCCGCGCGGAACAACTCGGCGGTTGCCTTGTTCACGCTTTTGTCCGTGGCTTGCGCCGAGAGAATGACGGCGACCAGAAGTTCGAACGCCGATGCGTAAATCAATTCGGTGCGCGGTTGCGCATTCGCCGCCCGCAAGCGGGCAAAGATGGCCTGCCGTTTTTGTGGATTCACGGCTCGCCCAAGCGCCGCGTTGCGATGGCCTTTTTTGCCGCGAGCTGCTGCTGTCGTTCCGCTGCCTGATGCAGCAATCTTAAGGTATGGGTGGCGTAGCGTTCGCGATTCACAGTCGGGACATTCACGGCATCGGGAGCCGCCCGCATTTCGATGCAATCGACCGGGCAGGGCGGCAGGCAGAGTTCACAACCGGTGCAGTGATCGATGAGCACGGTGTGCATATATTTCTGCGCACCGACAATCGCATCGACCGGACAGGGCGTCAAGCAGCGGGCGCAGCCGATGCACCGCGCTTCATCGATCCAAGCAACGCGCTGCGGCGTCTCGACGCCGTTGATCGGATTCAAGGCGAGCACCGGCCGCTCGAGCAGTTGCGCCAACGCCTCAATGGTTGCCCTGCCGCCCGGCGGGCACTGATTGATTTCTGCCTCGCCGCCGGCAATTGCCGCCGCATAGGGTTTGCAGCCGTTGTAGCCGCAACGCGTGCACTGGGTCTGGGGAAGCAATGCATCGATGCGCGCCGCCATGTCCGGCGCGGTCTCGTTGCTCATGTCATTTGACGCGCATACCGGGCGCCGCTCCAGAATCTGCCGACAGCGCGAAAATGTCCTTGCCCCCCGGTCCTGCGGCCAACATCATGCCCTCGGAGATCCCGAAACGCATTTTTCGCGGCTCCAAGTTCGCCACCACGACGATGAGCCTGCCCACCAGGGCCGCCGGCTCGTAGGCTGCGCGAATGCCGGCGAAAATCTCGCGCTCTCCCAGTTCACCCACATCGACTCGCAGCTTCAAAAGCTTGTCGGCGCCGGCAATCAAGTCGGCACTGAGGATTTTGGCAACCCGCAGATCGACACGTAAGAAATCATCGATCGAAATCAGATTGCCTTCGACCGAGGTGGCCGCCGCCAGCGTTGCCGTGTCCGATGCGCCGCCATTTGCAACGGCGGGTGCGGAGGGCGCGGTCTCCGGCTCCACCAGTCTCGCCACCGCTTTCGGATCGAGCCGCACGGCCAGCGGCTCATAGGCATTGATGTCTGTGGACAGCAGCGGCCTGGCCGCAGCCGCCCAAGTCCAAACTGCCTCTTGAAAGAACGTACTGGCCCGCGCCGCCATCTGGGGCAATACCGGTTGCAGATAGATCATCAAGACGCGGAACAGATTCAAGGCCTGAGTACAGACCAGTTGCACCTCGGCAACATTCTTCGGGTCTTTGGCGAGCATCCAGGGCTTGCGCGAGTCGACGTACTGATTGGCGCGGTCGGCCAGTGCCATGATTTCGCGCACGGCCCCGGCAGTGTCGCGCCCCTCGTAGCTTTGCGCAATGGCTTCGCCGGCCGCGACGAATTCGGCATACAGCTTCTCATCCGCCAAACGGCCCGCCAACTTGCCGGCGGAATTCTTGGTAATAAATCCGGCACAGCGGCTGGCGATGTTCACCAGCTTGCCGACGATTTCTGAATTCAGGCGCGTCGTGAATTCATCCAAGTTCATGTCCATGTCGTCGATGCCGGAGTTCAACTTGGCGGCAAAGTAGTAGCGCAGGTACTCGGCCGGGAAGCTCTGCAGGTAGCGGCGCGCCGTGATGAAAGTGCCGCGGGACTTCGACATCTTCTGGCCATTGACGGTGAGAAAGCCGTGGGCATGTACGGCAGTGGGACGCCGCATTTCCGACGCCTGCAGCACGGCGGGCCAAAACAGCGTATGAAAGTACAAAATGTCCTTGCCGATGAAGTGATGCAGTTCCGCGGTCGAATCCATGCTCAGGAAATCATCGAACTTCAGGCCGGTACGTGCGCACAACTGAGTCAGGCTCGCGAGATAGCCGATCGGCGCATCGAACCAAACGTAAAAATACTTGAGCGGCGCATCCGGGATTTCGAAACCGAAGTAGGGCGCATCGCGCGAGATGTCCCAGTCCCTCAGGCCCTGCGAGAACCACTCATCGAGCTTGCGCGCGACGCTCTCCTGAACAGCGCCGCTCGCAACCCATGCGCTCAAGGACTTCTCAAAGGCGCTCAGGCGAAAGAAGTAGTGTTCCGACTCGCGCCAAATGGGGGGCGTGCCGCTGACCACGGATATCGGATCCTTGAGATCGGCCGGTGTATAGGTGGATCCGCAATTTTCGCAGGAATCTCCATATTGATCGGGCGTCGCACACACCGGGCAGACGCCCTTCACATAGCGGTCCGGCAGAAACATCTTGGCCGACTCGTCGTAGGCCTGGCGAACGCTGCGTTTGTCGATGTATCCCGCATCCCGGTGCATCAAGTACATCCGATCGCACAGGACCTTGTTCTCCGCCGAGTGCGTCGAACCGAAATTATCCATGCCGATCAGCATGTCGGCCAGATCGCGCTGATGTTCGATATTGACTTGAGCGATCAGGCGCTCCGGCGTGATCCCCTCGGATTGCGCCTTGAGCATGATAGGCGTGCCGTGCGTGTCGTCTGCACAGACGTAATAGCACTCATGGCCGCGCAGTTTCTGAAAGCGAACCCAAATATCGGTTTGAATGGTCTCGAGGATGTGCCCCAGATGCAAAGGCCCATTGGCGTAGGGCAGGGCACTGGTCACCAGAATTCGACGTCGTTGGCTCATGGCGCGAAATTATGCCATGAGGACGGCGGGCGGTCGCGGCGGCGGCGATCGCCGTGCGGTGAAAATCGCCAGGATCGCGCCTAGGAGGCTTCGCGAAACTGTTCGAATTTGGCTTTGTTGATGGACTTATTGAAGGCTTCCTTGCCGGTAATTTGCTTCGAATCGAGCAGCGTTTGGATGGCCACGTCCATGAGCTTCATGCCGGTGGCCGCGCCGCTTTGCATGGCATTTTCCAATTGATCCATTTTGCCCTGACGAATCAGATTCGCCACAGCCGGCGTGTTGATGAGGATCTCGAGGGCCGCGACACGGCCTTGCTTGTCGGGTTTGGGAATGAGCTGCTGCGAGACGACCCCGCGCAGGCTGGTCGACAACATGGTGCGCACATGCGGCTGCTTGTCGGCCGGGAACGCGTTCACCAAGCGATCGACCGTGGCGGCGGCGCCATTGGTGTGCAGCGTCGCCATGACCAAGATGCCCATTTCCGCTGCGGTTACCGCGATGCTCATGGTTTCCAGGTCGCGCAGCTCGCCCACCAGAATCACGTCCGGATCCTCTCGCAAAGCGGAATTCAGTGCCGACGCGAATGATGCCGCATGCACGCCGATCTCGCGCTGGCTGATCAGGCAGTTCTTGCGCGCGTGGACAAATTCGATGGGATCCTCGATGGTCAGGATGTGGCCTTTCTCGCGCGTATTGATGTCATCGATCATCGCAGCCAGCGTGGTGGATTTTCCGGATCCGGTCTTGCCCGTCACCAGAATCAAACCGCTGTTGATCTTGCACAGTTCCATCACCGCCGCCGGCAGCTTCAGTTCCTCGGCGGTCTTGGCGCTGGAAGGTATCGCTCTGAACACCGCGCCCATGCCATTGAGCTGGCGCATCACGTTGACGCGAAAGCGCGCGACGTTGGGGATGGCGTAGGCGAAATCGGTGCCGTCTTTGGCTTCGAACCGCTCCACGGCCAGCTTCGGCATGATTTCGTACAGCGTGGTTTTGACGGTCTCCGCCGCCAGAGGCTGATCGCTCAAGGCCTTCAGCTCGCCGTATTGGCGGACGCGCGCCGGATCCCCCGCCAAAAAATGCAGATCCGAGCCGTTACGCTGGAGCACCTGGGTCAAGTATTGGTCGATGGCCGGCATGCTACGGAGGGGTTACGGTTTCTGCGGCGGGTGCGCCCGACATGTCGGTCACGAAGCGCTGGAACTGGCGCTTGTCGGATGCGTACGTGTAGGCATGCTCGGGATCGACTTCCTTGGCATTGATGGCCGCGAGCAAAGCTTGATCCATGAGCTGCATCCCATATTCCCTGCCCATTTGCAGCTGGCTGGGAATCTGGTGCGTCTGGTCGGTCATGATGAGTTTGCCGATGGCCTTGGTGAGGACCATCACTTCGCACACCGCCCGCCGTGCACGCTGATCCGGCGTCTTCAGCAAAATCTGCGTAATGACGGCAATGAGGCTGTTGGACAGAAAGCTCTTGGTCTGCTCGCGCTCATCCGTGGGCAAGGCATCGATGATGCGATCGATGGTTTTGGTGGCGCTGGTGGTGTGCAGCGTGCCGAGCACCAGGTGCCCGGTTTCGGCGGCCGTCATCGCCATGGAAATGGTTTCGGCATCGCGCAACTCGCCGACCAAAATCACGTCCGGATCTTCGCGCATCGCCGCGCGCACCCCTTCGGCAAACGACGGCAAGTGCGTGCCCAATTCGCGCTGGATGACCTGGCTGACCTTGCTGCGGTGGACGAATTCTATCGGGTCCTCGAGGCTGATGATGTTGAGCGAGCGAGTCGAGTTCAGGTAGTCGATCATCGCGGCCAAAGTGGTGGTCTTGCCCGTGCCCGTGGAGCCGGTCACCAGAATCATGCCCTGGTGGTAATCGCACAGCTTCTTCGCGATCGGCGGCAAGCCGAGCTGGTCCATCGAGGGCATTGTCGTGGGGATTGAGCGAAACGCGGCACCGATGCCGGTCTCTTTGCGAAACACATTGACGCGAAAGCGGCCGCCTTCGGTGGAGACATAGGAGAAGTCCAGATCGTGACCCTCACGCAGCACTTTGAGCTGCGATTGGGTCAGCACTTCCGTGATATAGGCTTCGAGTTCCGCATCGCCCAAGTTGCGGAACTTGATCGGCATCAAGTCGCCATGCATGCGCAGCATGGGTGGAATGCCGACTGCAAGATGCAGATCCGAGCAGCCCTGCGCCACGCCTAACTTAAGGAACGCGTCGATTCTTGCCATAATGTACAAGGCTACCCGTAAGCGATTGGTTTTTCGAGTCTTTTGCGCCTCATTGACCCATAAACGTGAGGTACGTCAAGAAGTCGGAGCTGATAACCGCCAACGCTCGCGGCCCTAGTCTCTGGCGGTGCTAGAGGAATTTCTCGAGGGACAGGCGTAGTTCATCCATGCTTTGCGCGCGCTTGGCCTTGTCCAACGACATGCATTTCATGACTATGTTATTCAACTCCAAAGGCAACGCTTTGTTGATTTCGATCGGTTGCCGCGCCTTGCCTTGGACATGCTGGTACATGACGGACATGTGATCGCCGCGGGAGTAGGGCGGGACGCCGGCAAACATCTCGTACATGATGACGCCCAAGCTGTAGATGTCCGCCCGCTCGTCGACCTTCTTGCCCAAGATCTGTTCCGGCGCCATGTATTTCGGCGAGCCGATGACATAGCCGGTTTTGGTCAATTGCGTATCGCCCTGGCTCTGCGCTGCGGCCACGCCGAAGTCGACTATCTTGAGCAACAGGTCGTTGTCGATCAACACGTTTGCCGGCTTCAGGTCGCGGTGCACGATGCCGGCTTGATGCGCGACCGCCATGCCGGTCGCGATGTCGATGCCGAACTTGACCGCGCGTTTGAGATCCACGGGCTTCTCGTTGATGATTTCACCGCCCAAGGTGTGAGACGGGAAATACTCCATGGAGATCGCGTAGTTGCCCTGGATATACAAGAAATCGTAGATACGGATGACGTTTTTGTGCGTGATTTTGCGGCTGTAGCGCAGCTCATGCACGAAGCGCTTCATCATCTCTTCGTCGGAGGAGACATTCGGGTTCAAGAATTTGAGGATCAAGCGCTCTTCGACAACGGTGTCTTCCATGAGCAGTACCGTGCCGAATGCGCCCTTGCCGATCTTTTCGATGAACTTGTAGCGTCCCTCGATGATATCTCCCGTCTTCAAGGTCGCAATATCCAGCCTCGCGGCCGCTGCGGCGGTTTCCTCGCTCTGCTTGACGGCCTTCTCCAGCGCCGCGTTGTCGATGAGCAGCGTCTTGGCCGGCTCCTGCATCTTCTCCGCGCGCTGATTCGCCGCGAGTTGCTGCGTCGAAAAACGATTGTCCAGCTCCTGGATCGCGCGCGCGACCGCCTGGCTCAAGGTTCCATCGGAGTTGGTCGATACGGCCTGTAAACGCACGCGGATGGTGTCGGCGCGCCGCTCGTCCGCGAGCTTGGCCAGCGCCGAGATCGCCTCGACTTTGATTTCATTTTCCGGCCGCGACAGCATGGGCATCAGGGCCTCGAGGCTTTTCTGATCGCCGATCTTGCCGATGGCGCGAATGACCGTGGGAAGGGACTTTGCCTCGCCCTGCAACATATCAATGAAGCGCGGCAGCGCCTTGCTGCTGCCGATTTCCGCGAGCGCATCGACCGCGCGTTCACTCACCCACCAGTCGGGGTCCCGGGTCGCTTCGATGAGTTGCGCCACCGCGCGCTCATCCTTGGTCTGATTGAGGATTTCGATGGCCGCGCGGCGGATGTCTTGGTTCTCATCTTTGATCAGCGCGAGCACGGCGTCGACCACGCGGGGGCCGCCGATCTTGCCCAGTGCATCGGCTGCGCGGGTACGTACCCACCAATCGCTGTCGGCAATCACTTCCAATAAATACTTCACGGACTTCGAAGTACCGACGACGTTCAACACTTCTACCGCGGCACGGCGCGCGTATTCGTTTTCATCCTTGAGCACGTCCACCAGGTACTTGACGGTTTCAGGATGGTTCGCCTTCACCACCACGTCGACCGCCTTGTTCTGAACCTCGATTTCAGGATCGCGCAGCATCCCCACGATCAGCGGCATGTCAAAGGGGCCATCCATCTTCGAGAGCGCCGACAGCGCCGCGGAGCGAATGAACTTGCTGGTGTCCTTGAGCTGCTTCTGTACCGCCTGCTGCACCTTGGGCACGTTGAAGCGGGCCAAGACATTGATGATGTGCAGCCGCGCAACCGGATCCTTGCCCTCGATCCTCGCGATCAGGTCATCGATCGAGGACTCGTCGGCGACTTCGCCGATGATCTTGAACAGCCCGTTCCTTTCGCTCGGCTCTTGGGTATAAGCGGCATTCAACAACTCGCGTACCGTATAGCGGGTCTTCTGCGCGGCAATCACGTCCAGCAGGGCCTGCTTGGGCATCCCCGGCTTGCTCAACGCGTCGAGCAGCGCGTGCGCGGGATAATTTTTGCTCGACGACAACGCCCACGCGATGCCCGACATGGCCCGGCCATTGGCCTCGGACATGGTCTTCAAAAGGATCGGCAGGGTCTTTGTATCAATGAGGCGGGAGAGTGCCTCGACATACGCGGTGGTTTCGCGTTTTTCCGAGGTGGCCAGCGCATCGACAATCGGATCGATGGCATCGGAACCCAGCGCGATCAATTTTTCCAATGCCTTTTGCGCCAGCGGGCTGCCTGGATTGCCGCTGGACTTGACTTCGGCAATGAGCCGATCGGCACGGTAATTGGCGAATAAACTCATTCGGCGCCTAAGTTGAACATTCCCTGAGCATTACCCATTGTTACCTTAATTCAGGCGCCTTCCGTGGTCTTGATTCTCAATCTTGAATTATGCCATACGTCACGGTTTTCGCCGCCTGCGGTACAATCGTCATCCCTTATGAATCAAACCCCTGCCGCGGAAAGCGCGATCCGCGATAAACTCAGCGCCTATACGGATCCCTACCTTGGCCAGACTTTGGGCGAAGCGAAGGCTGTGACGTCCGTCGCATTCCCTGCCGGCCGGATAGCCGTGGAAGTCGCTTTGGGCTTCCCATGCGCCGACTACGCGCCCGAATTGCTGGCAGCCCTGGAGAAGCATCTGGGGCCCCTGCTGGGCAGCGCCCGTTTGGAGCTGAAACTGCAAGCGCAGATCACGGCGCACGCGGTCCAACGCACGCTTAAGCCGTTGGCAAACGTCAAGAATGTGGTGGCGGTCGCTTCCGGCAAGGGAGGCGTCGGAAAATCCACGACTGCCGCGAATTTGGCCCTTGCTTGGGCCGCGCAGGGCGCCAAGGTGGGTCTGCTGGATGCGGACATCTATGGCCCCAGTCAACCGCTGATGATGGGACTGAGCGGCGCCAAGCCGGTCAGCCCGGACGGCAAGCACATGACGCCGCTGCGGGCGCATGGCGTCGAAGTGATGTCGATTGGCTTCATGATCGACCAAGAGCAACCCATGGCGTGGCGCGGGCCGATGGTGACTCAGGCGCTGACTCAGCTGCTTGGCGACACCCTGTGGGGTGATTTGGACTATCTGGTGGTCGACATGCCGCCGGGAACGGGCGACATCCAGCTCACGCTGGCGCAGCGGGTTCCGGTCAGCGGCGCCGTGATCGTGACCACACCGCAGGATATCGCTCTCTTGGACGCTCGCAAGGGCCTCAAGATGTTTGAGAAGGTCGAGGTCCGCGTACTCGGCGTGGTGGAGAACATGAGCATGCACGTGTGCGCCCAATGCGGCCATGTGGAGCACGTTTTCGGCAGCGGTGGCGGTGCGCGCATGGCGGCCCAATACGGCGTGCAGCTGCTGGGCGAATTGCCGCTGGACATCCGCATTCGCGAGGATGCCGACGGCGGCGCGCCGACCGTGGTGGCCGAACCCAATAGTGAACGCGCCCGCGCCTATTTCCTGATGGCGCGCCGCACGGCGGCGCGCTTGGCGACTTTGAATAAAGATTACAGCCGGGCATTCCCAAAAATAACAGTCGAAGCAACCTAATGAGCATAAAAAGCGATCGTTGGATCAGGCGCATGGCCGCCGAGCACGGCATGATTGAACCTTTCTCGGCGCAGCAAGTGCGCGTCTCCGACGGTCACAAGATCGTTTCCTATGGCACTTCGAGCTACGGCTACGACGTGCGTTGCGCCGAAGACTTCAAAATATTCACCAACATCAACTCGACCATCGTCGATCCGAAGAAATTCGACGAAAAGTCATTCGTCGACTTCAGGGGACCGGTGTGCATCATTCCGCCGAACTCCTTCGCGCTCGCCAGCACGGTGGAGTACTTCCGCATTCCGCGCAGCGTTTTGACGGTATGTCTTGGAAAAAGCACGTATGCACGCTGCTTTGCAGGTGACACCCGCGTTGCATTGGTCGATGGAACTTCGCCGACTCTCGAGGAAATGGCCAAGCGGCACGAGGCCGGCGAGATTTTTTGGGGTTACAGCATCGGCGAGAACGGTCGCCTCATCGTAAGCCTCCTGGATGCGCCTCGATTTATCGGCCGAGATTCACTGCTCGAAATCGAACTGGATAACGGCGAACGGATCCGTGCGACACCCGATCATTTGTTCATGAAACGAGACGGGCAGATGGCGGCGGCGCACACGCTTCGTCCAAATGATGCACTCATGCCGCTATATCGCGAACTATTTCGCGGTTATGAGCAGGTTTACCAGCCCATCGATGGATATCTTGACGCCACCCACGCCCTCGCCGATGAGTGGAATCACAGGCACAAGATCTATGGTGTCCCACGGGCGCATCGCCACCATTTTGATTTTGATCGACTGAACAATCGGAAGTTGAAGGGAACGCCCGCCTATCGCAATCACAAAGTCGCGGCAGTGCGCGAGATTGCCGGCGATCACGATGTCTATTGTCTAACGGTTCCAGAAGCAGGTAATTTTGCGTTGGAAGCAGGCGTGTTCGTGAAAAATTGCGGAATCATAGTCAACGTAACGCCTTTAGAGCCCGAGTGGGAAGGTCACGTGACACTGGAATTTTCCAACACCACCCCGCTGCCCGCGAAGATCTACGCCAACGAGGGCGTGGCGCAAATGCTGTTCTTCGAATCCGATGAAGTTTGCGAGACTTCGTACAAGGATCGCGGCGGCAAGTATCAAGGCCAGCGCGGAGTTACTCTGCCGAAGACTTAGGAGGGGGGCGGGGCTCGATCGCAACCAGGTGATCGACGCTCTTGATGCGCATGGCGATCTCGACTTTGCCGTCGCGGCTGCGCTCCGCCTGCACCGGCACGAATCCCAGCGACGGGGCAAACCACATGCGCAGAATGCGATTGTTGCCGGTGCGCTGACTGGTGACGATCACGGTGTCCAGTTCGCCAATCGCCGTGCGGATCTTCGCGTTGCCTTCCTGCGTGTAGTTGAATTCCTTCAGTTGATCCTTGTCGATGATTTGGAAGGTCTTGGGCAAATTGCCGTGCTTGAGGTTGAGCATCACCTCGACTTGAATGGACATGACGTCTTGAGTCCCTTCCTTGAGCTTCAAGTCGACTGGTTTCGTTTCCGACAGTCCTGTGGCGCGCATGTTTTGCCAGTCAAAATTGAGCTCCACCGTCGATGAACCTTCCTTGCCATGGTATTTGTCCGGGCGGACATGATCGCCGGTCATGGTCAACCAGCTCTTTTGAACGAGATCGTCGCGGTACGCAACGCGAAAAATCCCGCGCGCCGTGATGGTCCAGGTGTACATGTATTGGCCGGGCTCGGCGCCCCGCGTCAGTTGTATATCGCTGGTGCCGACACTGATACCCTTCCAGTCGGCTTGATAATGCGCGATGAAGGGCGCAATTCCCGCCTCATCGGCCGCCTGGGCCGCGCCGGCGGCCGTGGTGGCGGATGCGGCGATGATGAGCAGCAGCACGGTAATCGTTGCCTTCATGACTTTTTCTCCCGCTCGATGTCGGCAAGTTGCACGGGCTCGCTCAATATTCGCCCATCCA
Source organism: Steroidobacteraceae bacterium (assembly GCA_035317945.1). GTDB lineage: Bacteria > Pseudomonadota > Gammaproteobacteria > Steroidobacterales > Steroidobacteraceae > Bog-1198. The sequence goes on from DATHFW010000063.1 coordinate 13,537, forward strand.
AGAGCGCTTTGCCTGCCTCGAAGCGCAATCGACCCTCGCAGAACCAATCGACGGCCAGCGGATAGATAACATGCTCCAGAGTCAGGACACGCCGGCTCAACGTGTCCTCCGTGTCACTCGTGTCGACCGCAACGCGAGCCTGAATTACGGGCGGGCCGCCGTCGAGTTGCTCCGTGACGAAATGTACCGTGACGCCGTGCTCCGCCTCGCGCGCCTCGATAGCGCGCCGATGCGTATGCAGCCCTGGATATTTGGGCAGCAATGAGGGATGAATGTTCAAAATCTTTCCCGTATATCGCTCGACGAATGGCGCGGACAGGATCCGCATGAATCCGGCGAGCGCGATCAGCGATGGGGAGCACGCGTCGATGGCAGCAGCCAGAGCCTGGTCGTACTCGATGCGCTCCATGCCCTTCGCGGGCGTCAAAGCGCGCGCTGCAATGCCGAAGCTGCGGGCCACCTCGAGGCCCCCGGCATCGGCTCGATCGCTGATCACCGAGCAAATCGAATAGGCCGCAGTTTCCGACCGGCTGTGCTCGATGAGCGCGCGCATGTTGCTGCCGCGTCCCGAAATGAGGATGACGATCGGCTGCCGCGGCGGCGTGCTGCTCAAGCGATGACGACGCCTCGGGTACCGCTGCGGATTTCGCCGATCACCACAGCCTCCTGGCCCGCGTCGCGCAGCACGCCGATGGCCCGCTGCGCATCGTTCGCCGATACGTGCACCGTCATGCCGATTCCGCAATTGAACACGCGATACATTTCCGGGTCCGCGATCTTTCCTTGCTGCTGCAGCCAATCGAATACCGGTTCGCGGCGCCAGGAACGGCGCTCGAGAATCGCTTCCAATCCATCGGGCAATACACGCGGTATGTTGTCAACCAGGCCGCCGCCGGTGATGTGCGACAGGCCATGCAATGAAACTTCGCCCATCAGCTTGAGCAGGGGCTTGACGTAAATCCGCGTCGGCGCCATGAGCCGATCGATCAGACTGACGCCTTGAAGATCGGCCTGAAGGTCGGCAGCGGACACCTGCAGAATTTTGCGAATCAAGGAGAAACCGTTGGAATGGGGCCCGGAAGAGGGCAGCCCCAAGACCACGTCGCCGGGCCGTGTTTTCGAGCCGTCGATGATGGCTTCCTTCTCGACCACGCCGACGCAGAAACCCGCCAGATCGTAGTCGGCGCCGTGATACATGCCCGGCATCTCGGCGGTTTCTCCGCCAACCAAGGCGCATCCGGCCTGGACACAGCCCTCGACGATGCCGGCAATGACGCGCTCGGCGACGTCGACGTCGAGTTTGCCGCTGGCAAAATAATCCAGAAAGTACAGCGGCTCGGCCCCTTGGACGAGCACGTCATTGGCGCACATGGCAACCAGATCGATACCCACCCCATCGTGCCGGCCAGTGTCGATCGCCAGGCGCAATTTGGTGCCGACTCCGTCGGTTCCCGATACCAGCACCGGTTTGCGATACCGGTCCAATGGCACTTCGACCAGAGCGCCAAAGCCGCCGATGCCGCCCAGCACTTCCGGACGCATCGAGCGCTTCACCCGCGGCTTGATTCGCTCGACAAGTTCGTCGCCGGCGTCAATATCGACCCCGGCGTCGCGATAGGTTACCGGCGCTCGCTCAATCATCTAAAGGATCCTTCATGTAGGACTTGGCCAACGCGGTTGGCCGTCGAAGCTGTGGTATTTTACAACACCATGGCACAGTACTTACGGCGCTTTTCGGAGCGATATTTGCGGGCCGCCACCATTTTGTGGGTGTGCATTGCTGGACTTTGCTTCGGCGAAGCCGCTTTTTCGCTGACGCGTACCGAGATGTATCAGGCCACTGCGGCCGTTTCCGACCGATCCGAAGCGGCCCAAACCGCGGCCTTCCAGAACGCGATGCGCACAGTATTGATTCGCGTCACCGGCCGGCGCGCGGCGGATGAGGATCCCGCCTTGGCTCCTCTGATCAGCAATGCGCGGCGCTACGTGCAGCAGTACCGCGCCGCTCCCGACAGCCAGTTGTGGGTGGCTTTTGACGGGCCGGCCATCGAGCGTTGGCTCACGCAAAACGGCCAGCCCCTGTGGGGCCACGAACGCCCGACGACCTTGGTGCTCCTGGCGGTGCAAACGGGAGCGCAAGGCGGCAGCGTCGTGGCAACGGAGGACAGCTCCGACCTGAAGGCGGCCATTGATGCCGCGGCGCTCGCGCGCGGGCTGCCGCTGGTTTGGCCGAGCGGCGCGGAGCTGCAGAAGTACCATATCGATTTCGCCATGCTGAACAACGGCTCGCCATCAACTTTCACGGACATCGGCCGGCGCATGGGCAGCGACGGAATCCTGGTTGGGCGAGCCGCCGGCGCCGCGGCGAATGCCAATATTCGTTGGACCCATCTGTTTCAGGATCGCAGCAGCGAATACTCCGGTACGTTGGAGGGTGTGAACCGCGCCGCCGATCTATATGCGGGCCTGTTCGCCGCCAGCGGCAGTCTCGCGCCGGTGGATATCGAGGTCATCGGCGTCAACGATCTTCGCGACTATGCGGGCCTCGAGAATTATCTCGAATCGCTGACCTTTATCTCGCATGTGAGCGTGGAATCCTTGACGGGAGATACGGTCAGATTCCGCTTGGCGACCCGCGGCGGGGGCGACTCGCTGCAGCGTGCGCTATCGTTGAATGGGCGTTTGCAGCCGGTTGCCGCCGGCGAGACTGGGATTCAGCGCTTCCAACTACGCCACTAGCCAGGGAGCCTGTCTGACTATTCCGCGTGGCCGCGAGCGTGACGGATTTGCCTTCAGTCGAGGCGGAGCCGACGCAGTTGGGTTTGATCCCAATGAGGAGGCGACAACGACGAATGAAGGCAAATCCGTCCGCTCCCAAAGGGTTGGCTCTGCAAGGGGCGTCTGCGGTGTTGCGCGGCTTGCCCGTGGAATTAACCACGGCCTGCGCCGCGCGCCTTGCATCCGCTCCCTTGCAGAGCCAACGCGGCTCACGCGGAATACTCAGACAGGCTCCTAAGTTCGGTCCGTGCGTCATATACCGAACATCATCAGCGTGATCAGAATTCTATTGGTCGCGCCGATTGCCATCGCCCTTAGCGAAGGACTGCTGGCGCTGGGGATACTGCTGTTCGGCATCGCCGCCGTGTCGGACGCCGCCGATGGCTATCTTGCCAAGCGCTTCGGTTGGCAGAGCGAACTCGGGGCCATATTGGACCCCATCGCGGACAAACTGCTGCTGGCAACGGCCTTTGTCACGTTGAGCCTTCTCAATCTCGTGCCGCTGTGGCTCATGGCGGCGGCGGTGGCGCGCGATGTGATCATCGTGTGCGGAGCCGCTGCATACCGCATCTTCATCGGCCGCTTGACGGCGCATCCTTCGCTCATCAGCAAGATCAATACGCTGGTTCAAGGCGCATTCATCGTGGCGGTCTTGAGCCGGGCGAAATTTTCGCTGCCGCCTGATTGGCTGGTGACCTGGCTCGGCGCGCTGGTGTTCGCCACGGTGATCGTGAGCGGCATTGATTACGTCCTGGTTTACGGCAAGCGGGCGGCAGCAGCATGAAGCAACTCGCGCTGGGCGTGCGGCTTCGCGCCGATGCGGTGTTCGAGAGTTTCGCGCCGGGCCAGAACTCGGAAATCCTGACGGCGCTGCGTTCGCCTACTGCCAGTTCCGTGTGGCTTTGGGGCGCGCACGGCTCCGGCAAAACTCACCTGCTGCAGGCGGTGTGCGCGGAGGCGGGCGACAGCGCGGCATATTTTCCGTTGGACCGATCGCTTGCTTTGCCGCCCGATGCGCTGACGGGTTTCGAGCGCAGCCGCGTGCTCTGCATCGATGACGTCGATGCCGTCGCGGGCGACCCGGTGTGGGAGCAGGCACTGTTTCGGCTCTTCAATGAAGCCGCTGAGTTGCGCACACGCTTGATATTCGCCGCCGCGGTGGCGCCGCGCCAGGCGGCCTGGGTGTTGGAAGACTGGCGCTCCAGAGCCGCCTCCTGCGTCGTGTACCAGCTTCGGGACCTGGATGATGAAGGACGCATCGAGGCACTGCGGCTGCGCGCGGCACAGCGCGGCTTGCAACTCCCCTATGAAACGTCCGAGTACCTGCTGAAGCGCATGCCGCGCGACCTGCCTTCGCTATTTCAGATCCTCGATGCGCTCGACGAGGCCTCGCTGGTCGAACAGCGCCGGCTCACCATTCCGTTCATTCGCGATGAACTCGAGAAGCACGCAAGAACAAAATCATAGCGCAGAACCAGGCGAACACCAGCAGCAGGCTCATGGCCGCCACCCAGCGCGCCTGCGGATTGGCCAAGAGTTCGGTGAGGGCAAAGGCCAGGTAGGGGATGGCAAACAGGGTTGCCCAAGCGTAGGTGTAGCGGCTGCCGCGCAGCAGGCCTCGCAGCGGCGCCAACAAGGGCAAAACGGCGACGACGCAGATCGGCCAGGGATAGCCGACGAGAATCCACGCGAGCAGGCTCAAGGCGAGCGCGAGCCACAGCCAAATGGTCAGCGAACGTGAAGCGGATTCAGCGCTCATGCGCGCGTTGCGAGGCGAGCGGCGAGCGCAGCGACCCGCGTTCCCAACGCGCGCGCCAGGGCACTCTCGTGCTCGGAGAGTTCGCCGTGTTGAGTAAGAACGGCCACATGACTGGCGCCGTAGGGCGTCCCGCCGCTGCGCGTGTCCGTCAGGCCCGCCTCCGTGTATGGCAGGCCCACCAAGTACATGCCGTGGTGAAGCAATGGCACCATCATGGACAACAGCGTCGACTCCTGGCCGCCATGCAGCGTTTGCGTCGAGGTGAAAACGCCGGCAGGCTTACCCACCAGTGCGCCGGAGACCCACAGCGCACTGGTGCCGTCCAAGAAGAATTTCACCGGCGCCGCCATATTTCCAAAGCGAGTGGGACTGCCGAGAATCAGACCGCAGCATTCGATGAGATCGTCATGCGTGGCGTACGGCGGCCCCTCGTCCGGCACCGGCGGGTCAAGCCTCTGCGTGGTGGCAGCGACGGGAGCAACGGTGCGCAATCGTGCTTGCATCCCGTGAACCGCTTCGACACCGCGGCAAATTTGTCGCGCCAGAGCGGCGGTGCTCCCTTGGCGTGAATAATACAGAACCAGTACTTCGTTCATCGATGCTCTTCCGTGGAATCACGCAGGATTGCGTGCGCGTGCTGCGCCGGCGCAACGCATTAAGTCATGCCGAACGGACATTGTATAACGGCAGCTTGTTTGACGGCTTTGGCGGCTATTGTTAGTGTCGCTGCATCCTATGTCGCGGTTCATTCTTGTCCTGCTCGGTGTCGCCTGTCTGCTCGGGTGCAGAACCGCGCCGCCCGTGCAGGAAATGAGCGACGCTCGGCAGGCGATTGTCGCCGCCGCGGCGGCCGGTGCTACCCGAGGCAGTTCCCCCGAATTCGATTGGGCGCAGGCGGCCATTGCGAGAGCCGAGGCGCACCTGCAGGCGCAGGAGTACACCCGGGCGCGGCTGGCGGCGCAGCAAGCCAAGCGCCATGCCGCGATAGCGCTCGCCAACGCCCAGCACGCAGAAGCGCCTGCCGCCGTTCCCCACTAGCGGCGGCAATTTCGATGGATGAGGTGATCCGGCGCTTTCTGGTGATGGGAAAGGTTCAGGGCGTCTATTTTCGTCACAGCGCGCGCCTCGAAGCCAAACGGCTCGGGGTGCGTGGGTTGGCTCGAAATCTACCAGATGGATCGGTCGAAGTGCTGGCGCAAGGCAGTCAGTCTTCGGTGGACGCATTGCGTCAGTGGCTGCATCGCGGGCCCGCCCACGCGCGCGTCGAGACGGTGCGCGAATACGATGCAGCCGAGAACCACCGCAAGGAAATACCTGCAGAATTCGAGGTTTTCTAAAAGCGCCAGGCGCGCTGCCACCGCTGCATGACGAGCGCGGGATACTTGTTTTGGCCGACGCTGCCGTTATAGCGGGCAAGCGCCCGCGACCAATTGCGATTCTCCATACGCAGGTAGTAGCGCAGGATCTCGCAGCCCATGCGTATGTTCGGCGCGGCTTTGACCAGCTGATTCTGGACGCCCAACTGCCGCGGCCAAAACGGCATCACTTGCATCAAACCCACGGCGCCGGCCGGCGAGACTGCCCAGCGGTCAAAACGGCTCTCCACGTCCATCAGCGCCAACACCAGGTCCGGAGGGATTTGCAGCGTGGGATCTCGCTTCGCCTCGCAGTACACGTGATCCAGTATCTCAACCCGCGCTTCATGGGTCGGCACGAACCGCGCGAGGCGCGGTTCCATGGACTTGTGCCAAACTTCGGATTCGTACTTATCGGTGAAGCAATCCGAGGTGCCGATGATTTTCTGCAGCAGCTCCTTCAATTCCGGATCGCGCTGCTGATCCGCCCGCGCAGCCCCCGGCAGGGCAAAAGAGACGATCAGCGCGACCAGCACCGCCAGAGCATGCCGCATAGGGCAACCTCAGCCATTTAACTTATGTCGGATATAGCCTACCGGATCGGCGGCCGGGATTTCCGTCGATTCGGTCTCGCGCCGGTGACGGTACTCGAGATTTCCGGCGGCTAACGTGCGTTCGCCGATCACGATGCGGTGAGGAATTCCCAAAAGCTCCGAATCGGCGAATTTGACGCCGGGCCGCGCGTCGCGATCATCGAGCAAAACATCGATGCCTGCGGCATTGAAATCCCGGTACAGCGCGTCCGCCGTCTCCTGCACCCGCGCCGACTTTTGATAGTTGATGGGCACCAATATCACTTGGAAGGGCGCAATCGCCGCCGGCCATATGATCCCGTTGGCATCGTGATTCTGTTCGATGGCCGCAGCGACCACCCGCGTTACGCCGATGCCATAGCAGCCCATGAACATCGTCAGGGCCTTGCCCTGTTCATCCAGCACGCTGGCGTTCATGGCTGCGCTGTAGAGCTGCCCGAGCTGGAATATGTGGCCCACCTCGATGCCGCGGGCGATCTGGAGAGTTCCGCGTCCGCTCGGGCTGGGATCGCCGGCTCGAGCATTGCGGATGTCGACAGACTGCGGATCGGCGAGGTCGCGGCCCCAATTCACACCGCGATAGTGCATGTCCTTTTCGTTGGCGCCGCAGACGAAATCGGCCAAGTGAGCCGCGGCATGGTCCACATAGACCTTGCCTGCAAAGCCAATGGGCCCGATGAAACCTGGTTCCGCGCCGCTCGCCGCCCGGATGCGTTCGGCGCCGGCCATTCTCAACGGGCGCGCAACGCCGTCCAGTTTCTGAGATTTTACGGCGTTGAGTTCGTGATCGCCGCGAATGACCAGAGCGACCACATCGCCGGCGCTGCCTTCCACCAGCAGAGTCTTCACGCATTGCGCCGGATTCACGCCGAGCAGCGCGCTGACTTCAGCAATGGTGCGGGCGTTCGGCGTGGGTACTTTAGTCAGCGGCTGCGCTGCCGGCGCGCGGGGCGCGGCCGCGCCTAAGGTGGCTGCGGTTTCCAGGTTGGACGCGTAGCCGTCGCCGTCGGAGATGGCGATGGCGTCCTCTCCGGAGTCGGCCAAGACGTGAAATTCCTGCGAGGTGTCGCCGCCGATGCTGCCGCCATCGGCCTGCACGGCCCTGAATTTGAGCCCCATTCTGGTAAAGATGCGCGTGTACGCGTCGTACATCAGCCGATAGCCTTCGGCCAGGCTCGCTTCGTCCGTGTGAAATGAATACGCGTCCTTCATGATGAACTCACGCGCGCGCATGACGCCGAACCGCGGACGAATCTCATCGCGGAATTTGAATTGAATTTGATAAAAATTGACCGGCAGCTGCTTGTAGCTGCGCAGTTCGCGCCGCGCGATGTCGGTGATGACTTCCTCGTGAGTCGGTCCATAGACGAAATCACGCTCGTGGCGATCCTTGAAGCGCAGCAGCTCCGGACCGTACTTGGTCCAGCGGCCCGACTCCACCCATAGTTCGGCAGGCTGGATGGTGGGCATGCACAACTCCAAAGCACCGGCGCGATTCATTTCTTCGCGCACGATTTGCTCGACCTTTTTCAGGGCCCGAAGCCCCATGGGCAACCAAACGTATAAGCCCGCCGCCAGGCGCCGAATGAGCCCGGCACGCAGCATCAGTTGATGGCTGACGACCTCCGCGTCGCCAGGCACCTCTTTGAGGGTCGAAATTGGGTATTGGGATAAGCGCATAGCCGCATATCTTACATCAGCCCCCCTGGTATTATGGACACCAATGAGCGACGACGACGACTCACCAGCACGGCCGCGCGGAGTTTATTGGCTCCCCAACCTCCTCACGACCGGCGCACTTTTCGCTGGTTTTTACGCGATCGTGGCCGCCATCGACTTGCGGTTCGAATACGCGGGCATCGCCGTGTTCGTCGCCGGTGTGTTCGACATGTTGGACGGGCGCGTGGCCCGTTGGACCAACACCGCCAGCCCGTTCGGCAAAGAGTACGACAGCCTCTCGGACATGGTGTCCTTCGGCGTGGCCCCGGCCATCGTCACGTATCAATGGGGCGTCGCGCGCATCGCCGAATACGGCCCTTTGTGGCGTCGGGTCGGCTGGCTGGTGTGTTTTTTTTATGCGGCCGCGGCGGCATTGCGTTTGGCACGATTCAACTCGCGCGGAGCCACGCAGGACAAGCACTACTTCGAGGGCCTGCCCAGTCCTTCCGCTGCCGCCATCGTTGCGGCCTTGGTGTGGCTTGCCAGCGATCAAATCAACATCGGCTTGCCGGGTTTGATTTTGGCGTTCCTGGTGACAGCAACCGCCGGCGCGCTCATGATCAGCCGCTTTGCCTTCAACAGTTTCAAGTACGTAAACCCGGGCGGACGAGTGCGATTCACGTACATCGTGTTCGTGCCGTTGGCCTTCGTGCTCATCTTCCTGCATCCGGCCATCACCTTGCTCACCATTTTTTGCCTGTACGCGCTGTCTGCCCCCTCGGTTTGGGCGTACCGCAAACTGCGGCGGCGAAGCCGTCCCGTTGCTCCGACACCATGAATAGCGAGCTGCGCCAGGAATACCTTGCCGCGCTGGGACTGAAGTCCTGGACGCTGCGCGCCAAGACAGCGCCCGAATCGCCCGCGACGGAAGCCATTGCCGCCGCGCCGGCAGCTGTCGCCGCGCCATCGCAACGTATTGCCGCGACCCCTACCGCCGCGCCGGTTATCGCGAAGCCGCCAATCGCGAAGCCGCCAATCGCTGCGGCGCCCAGCGCCGCGCCGGCAGCCCGCGAGGCCGGCGTGGATTGGCCCGAGCTGCGAGCGCGCGTGGCCGCGTGCACACGCTGCGGCTTGAGCGCGACTCGCACGCAGACGGTATTTGGCGTGGGCAACCTGCATGCTGAGTGGCTCATCGTCGGCGAGGCGCCCGGAGCCGATGAGGATCGCCAGGGCGAACCCTTCGTAGGACGGGCAGGGCAGCTCCTCAACTCCATGCTGCGTGCAGTGGGATTGGCGCGCGAACAGGTATACATTGCAAATGTTTTGAAATGTCGGCCTCCCGGCAATCGCGACCCGAATCCGACCGAGGCCGCCGAGTGTTTGCCCTATCTGGAACGTCAGATCGCGCTATTGAAACCCAAGATCATGTTAGCCGTAGGGCGAATCGCCGCGCAAAACTTGCTTCGCACCGACAAGACGCTCGGCAGTCTGCGTCAGCAGGTGCATCGATTCGGCGCATCTTCGGTGCCCCTGATCGTCACTTATCACCCGGGATATTTATTGCGCACGCCGACGGATAAGCGCAAGACCTGGGAGGATTTGAAATTCGCGCGCGACGTGTGCTCCCGTGTCTAGCGTCAAGCTGGACGTCGAGTTCGCACGGGTCGACATCAGACCCATGAACGAACTCGACATTCCGGTCATTGCAGCCATCGAAAAATCGGCGTATCAGTTCCCATGGAGCGAAGGGATTTTCCGCGACTGTCTGCGAGTCGGTTATGTATGCCGCGTCATCGATGTGGCCGGTGACTTGGGCGGCTACGGCATCATGTCGCTGGGAGCGGGCGAGGCCCACATTTTGAATGTGTGCATTCGCGATGAATATCGCTCGCGAGGTTTTGCCCGCAAAGTAATGTCGTACCTGCTCGAGCGCGCGCGAACGGCCGGCATGAGCGAGGCGTTTCTGGAGGTTCGGCCCTCCAACGTGGCGGCGGCTCGCCTCTATCATTCCTTGGGCTTTGAGCAAGTGGGCATCCGGCGCGGATACTACCAAGCGACGGCCGGTCGCGAAGATGCCGCGGTGCTGCGCCGTCTGTTGACGCCGCACACGAAATAATATCAATCCATAAATCTTAGTAAAATCAGATACTAACATAGCTTAATTAAACTAATTAAACATATCGGAGTTTCCTCTACAATGCCGTCGCGCCGATGACGGCACACCTCCAGAGGAAATTTCTCAAATCATGCCGAGTGGCGCACTAGCCGAGGAAATCAGCAGAAGAAGAACTTTTGCCATCATCTCCCACCC
>DATHFW010000064.1:0-7722 GCA_035317945.1 Steroidobacteraceae bacterium
AGGTGTATATCATTGCGCCGCGCGATGGCGCGAAAGTGCACAGCCCCTTTACGGTGAGCTTTGGATTGAAAGGGATGGGAATTGCGCCCGCGGGAATCAAATTCGACAACACCGGGCATCATCATCTGTTGGTCGACACCGCTTTGAGCGAGGTGAAACTCGAGGCGCCGATGCCGGCAACGGACAAAATTTTGCATTTCGGCAAGGGTCAAACCGAGACGTCGCTGACATTGCCCCCCGGCAAGCACACCCTGGAACTCGTGTTCGCGGACTCCTTGCATCAGTCCTTCGATCCGCCGCTGCATTCGAAGAAAATCACGGTCACCGTGGAATGATCCGATGCGCTGCGTCGTCCGTGCGGTTCTGCACGTCGACATGGACGCATTCTACGCGTCGGTGGAGGAGCGCGATCGGCCGGAACTGAAGGGCAAGCCGCTCATCGTCGGCGGCACCGGCGGCCGCGGCGTCGTCGCCGCGGCCAGTTATGCGGTACGGCGCTTCGGCGTGCACTCGGCCATGCCCATGCGCGAGGCGCTGCGCCGCTGCCCCGAAGCCATTGTCGTGCGCCCGCGGATGGCCCGTTACCAGGAGATATCGCAACAGGTATTCGCGATTTTTCATGAATTCACGCCGCTGGTGGAAGGGCTGTCTCTGGATGAGGCGTTTCTCGACGTGACGGCCAGTCAGCAATTGCTCGGCGGACCGGAGGTGATCGGCGCGGAGATTCGCCGGCGGATTGCCGGGCAAACCGGACTCACCGCGTCGGTGGGAATCGCGCCGAATAAACTGCTGGCAAAGATCGCGTCGGATTTGAACAAACCGGACGGAATGTGCCGCATCGATGCCGGCAACTTGCGAGAAATTTTGGATCCTCTGCCGATTCACAAACTGTTCGGCGTAGGCCGGAAAACCCTGCCGACGGTTCTCGAGGCCGGTATTCGGACCTTTGGCGATGCACGCGCCGCCACGGATGAGGTGTTGTGGCGTGCCTTCGGCAAGCACGGCAACGCCATGCGCGATCGCGCCAGCGGGCTCGATGATCGCCCGGTGGAACCGGATCGCGAAGAGAAGTCGATCAGCGCGGAGGAGACGTATGACAAGGACATCCGCGCGGCAAGCGAGCTTCAGGCGCAGCTCGTACATTTGGCGGATCGCACCGCATCGCGCTTGAGGGCACAGAAGCTCCTTGCCGGCCGGGTGAGCGTCAAAATTCGGCGTGCCGACTTCACGACCTATACCCGCCAGCGCGCGTTGGAGCCTCCGACTCAAGATACGGCCATCGTGTCGGCGGCTGCGCAAGCACTGCTTCAGGCCTGGCTGGCCTCGCAACCCCGTGCCGCGGTGCGGCTGCTGGGCGTGGGTGTCAGCGATTTGCAGTCACTGAGGCAATCGGACCTGTTTTCAGACCCGCTGCCCGATCCAGGATCCCGGCTCGATTCGGCCGTGGACGGCATCCGCGACCGATTCGGGGAGGGGCTCTTGACCCGCGCCAGCCGCTTGCCCCGCGGCACCCGCCCCGGAAACTAGTGGCGCGTTGGTACTATCCTAGTAAGCCATGTACACCAGTTTCTTTGGGCTCAGCGAGAAGCCCTTCGCCATCACCCCGGACCCCCGCTATCTCTATTTGAGCGAGCGGCATGCCGAGGCATTGGCGCACCTGCTGTACGGCATCAATGAGTCCGGTGGATTCATCCAGTTAACCGGGGAAGTCGGGACGGGTAAAACCACGGTGGTGCGCACGCTGCTCTCGCGCGTGCCGCATCATGCCGATGTTGCGGTGATTTTGAATCCGCGTGTCACACCGGTGGAATTTCTTCTGACGATTTGCGAAGAGCTGGGATTGGCAATCGCCGAGGCCGATCGCGACAGCGTCAAACAAATGGTTGACGCGCTCAATCGACGGCTGCTGAGCGCCCACGCGGAAGGCAGACGCATCATCGTGCTGGTGGATGAGGCGCAGAACCTCTCCATCGAGGTGCTGGAACAGGTCCGCCTGCTGACCAATCTCGAGACGCCCACTCAGAAGCTGCTGCAAATCATATTGATCGGCCAGCCTGAACTTCGGGAATTGCTGGACCGAACCGACCTGCGGCAACTGGCTCAACGCATTACCGGGCGATACCACTTGAAGCCCCTGTCGCGCGAGGAAACCAAGGGCTACGTGCGGCATCGGCTGCGCGTTGCCGGCGCAACCGAGGACATATTCACGCCCGCTGCGCTGGTGGAATTGCATCGCCTGTCCGAAGGAATCCCGCGAGTCATCAATGTCGCCTGCGATCGCGCCCTATTGGGAGCGTACACGCAGGAAACCAAGAAAATCAGCGCGGGTTTGGTGCGCCGTGCGGCAGGGGAAGTCTATGGCCGCCGATTCCTGCCCACCTGGTTGGGCTGGGTCATGGGCTCCCTGGGGCTTGTAGCGCTTGCCGGCACTCTGTTTGTCGGCTGGCAATTCTGGCTCCAGTCGAGTCCCATTTTTAGCTCGTCCCGCGCGCCAAAAAGCGCGGCCGCAACACATCCCGCGGCGGCCGCCGCGACGACGGCTGCGGCGCTGCCGGTGGTGCCGCCTCCGGCAGCACCGGCTCCTGCGCCCAAATTGGCCTCGGTCAATGCGCTTCTCGAGGCCAATGAGGCCAACACCACGGACGCGGCCGCTTTCCGCCGCCTGCTGTCATTGTGGGGAACCGCGCTGTCGGACGACCGGGATCCGTGCGGTCAGGCCGCTAAAGCGGGCCTCTCGTGTTTGGAGCAGCGCGGCTCCTGGACTCAGGTCAGAACGCTGAATCGGCCCGCCATTTTGACGCTGACCGATGAGCGCGGTCAGCGGCATCGCGTCGTTCTGTCGAGTTTGGATGACAAGACTGCGACGCTGAACCTGGGCGAGCATAACGAGAAAGTCTCCATCGATGATCTTTCGCGGGATTGGTTCGGGGAATTTACCGTCGTCTGGAAACCGAAGACTTCCCGCACCCGATCGCTGTCGTTGGGAATGCAGGGGGATGAGGTTCGCTGGCTTCGCCGCAGCCTCAATGCCTTGGCGGGCGGTGCTGCGGATCCAGAACACTCCGATGTATACGATCAAGAGTTGGCGATCGCGGTGCAGAATTTCCAGCGTGAGCATCGTCTCAACGTCGATGGAATTGCCGGAGTGCAAACCCAAGTCGTGCTCGACACCGCGCTGGCCGATCCCAGTTCACCTTTGTTGCTGTCCAACGCGCTTCGCGGCGGTTAGGGATTTACATGTCCTTCATTCTCGACGCATTGAAAAAATCTGAAATCGAACGGCAACGCCAGTCCCAGCCGGGATTCATGGATACGCCGGCGGCACAGCGGCGCAGCCGCCTCCCCCTCTGGGCGATACTGCTCGGCGCGCTGCTGGCCATCAACATCGTCGTGCTCGCCGTGATGTTGCTGCGAAACGGCGCCCCGGCGTCGGCGCCGACACCCAAAAAGCACTCAGAGCCCGCGCCGTTGGCGGAGGACAAGGCACCCGCGGCAGATCACTTCAGTCCCTTGGGACCGACACCGGTATACGCGCCCGAGATTCCTGTGACGGCCGCTGATGGGGTTTCGGCAGGGACCGCCGCTATATCCGAGGTCGCGCCTCTGGCCGCACCGCTCAGCGCCCCTCGTTCCAGTGCACAGCGTTCTGCACCGCGAGCCGCCCTGCGTCGGCCCGACCCGGTGCTGATCGATGAGGATGCCAAGGCTGACAACGAGGAAGTGCTGCCGTCGATCAACGAAATCAACCTAACGGGTGCGCAAGCCTTGCCCGAGCTGCACTTGGACGTGCATGTCTATGCGACCAAGGCGGGCGATCGCTTCGTGTACATCAACATGCGCAAATATCATGAAGGCAGCTCCCTGCCGGAAGGCCCTGTCGTCGAGCGCATTCGGCGCGACGGCGTGGTGCTGAACTATCAGGGATTGCGCTTCATATTGCCGCGTCAATCATGACTTGCGGTTGTCGGCCAGGCGCCGCAGCGCGTCGCCCGTCATGCGGTAGGTGACCCAAGCGGGATCCGCCTGCGCGCCCAAGCGTTCATAGAAATCGCGGGAAGGCCGGTTCCAGTCGAGAACTTGCCATTGAAAGCGGCCGCAATCGCGCTCCAGCGCCAGCGCCGCCAGATGGCTCAGGAGTGACTTGCCGATGGCGCGGCCGCGATACGCCGGACGCACGAAAAGATCCTCCAGGTACAGCCCGGGTTTCCCGAGAAAGGTCGAAAAATTATGAAAGAACAGGGCAAAGCCGGCCGGCTCGCCGTTGAAGCGGGCGATCACGGCCTCGGCTCCCGGCTTTGGTCCAAAGAGCGCTTTTTCCAGCGATGCCTCGGTGGCGACGCTCTCGTGCCGCAGTTTTTCGTAGTCGGCGAGTTCATTGATCAAGCAAAGAATCAGCGGCACGTCCGAGGATTTGGCCGGTGAAATGTCAATACCGGAAGGTTGCGTCATTGAAGCTCAGGCCCCTGTGGGCGCGTTAGGCCCGATCATGCGATGATAATCCCATGCGCAAGATTTTAACGCTGACCATGAGCGGTTTGGTAACCGTACTGCCCTTGGCCTTGACGGTGTATGTGATTTGGTGGCTGGTGAATACGGTCGAGGGTTGGCTGCGGCGCGCGTTGATTGCATTGGGCATCGTCAGCCCCGAGCATTATTGGCCCGGCTTGGGATTGATCGCGGGCTTCCTGCT
This sequence comes from Steroidobacteraceae bacterium, assembly GCA_035317945.1. Taxonomy (GTDB): domain Bacteria; phylum Pseudomonadota; class Gammaproteobacteria; order Steroidobacterales; family Steroidobacteraceae; genus Bog-1198. The sequence goes on from DATHFW010000064.1 coordinate 4,691, forward strand.
GCTGCTGTTCGTCGGCGGTGTGGTGAACGCCTACGCGGGCAAAATACTGCTCAGGTACTGGAATGATTTTTTGGGCCGGATTCCGTTTGTGAAGACCCTGTACGGCGGATTCCGCGACGTCGTGAGCCTGTTGCCTTCCGGCAGCGGCGAGAAGCGCGACTTGCAGCGGGTGGTGCTGGCGCGGTTTGCCGACGTGCACGCCATCGGCTTCGTCACCCGCGAGGATGTGCCCACCGTGTTGTTGGCGCACGGCGGCCAGGATTGGGTGACCGTATATTTTCCGATGAGTTATGCCTTTGGCGGCTATACCATTTATTTGCCGCGGGACCGCGTTCAACCATTGGACATTTCGGTCGAAGACGCGATGCGCCTGGCGATCACCGCGGGGTTGACGGCTGCCGGCCACCGCAGCCACCTCTAAAGGCTGGTTTGACTCGTGGTCAAACACGGTTTGAAATTTCTGATGCTGGGATCTGCGGTGCTGCACGCCGGCGCAGCGTTGCCAAGCACCGCGCCTGCAGTGAATCCCAAGTCGGAAGCCTACAAATTCCAGGTCTGGCGCAACGACGCCGTGCGGGCGCTGGCGGCTCGGCCTGACGCGAATTCCCAGGCGACCGCGGCCGCACTGAGCTTCACCAATAGCTACGCCGTTCCATCGGCGGCGCCCGCGGCGTTGCAGCTCATCGCCCGCGCCAGCGAGTTGGCGCCGCAGAATGCGGCCATCGGCTGGCTGCATCTGCAGCTGTGCGCCGCCGCTCCCAGCTGCGACAGCCGCGAGGTTGCGATCGTTCTGCGCTGGGTTGACCCGGATAACGGCGCGGCGTGGCTGTCTCAATTGTCGACCGCGCAGAAGGACAAGGACACGATTGAAGTCGACCGGGTGCTGGCCGACATGGCGCGCGGTACGCGCTTCGATCTTTACTACAACCAACTCATGGTGCTGATGTTCGATGCGCTGAGCGGTGTGCGGCATGCGTTGCCGGGCGGCGTGGTCGCATCCGATACCGCAAAATTGACCGCGCTCGCCGGCGTCGCCAATGCCGAGATCATTCCGCCTCTCTCGCCGTTGATCGACTCCTGCCGGGAATCGACCGCCTTGAGCGAGCGGCGCGATGATTGCCTGAAGCTTGCAAAAATCATGCAGCGGGGCGACACCGTGATCGTGCAGATGGTCGGCTTCAGCATCGAGAAGCGCTTGGTGCCGTCGGACAGCAAGGAGGCCAAAAGTCTCGCCGAGCGCAGGCGCCTGCTGGAATGGCGCTCGAGCGCAGCCGGCAAATTGGATTCTTCCATTCTGCCCTGGACGCAAAATGCGCGGGCGCGAACCCGTCTCGCGCAAATGCGCTTGAGGCCGCGCGAAGAAGATGTTTGCATAGCCTTACTGCGGGAACACAAAATGGCGCTCGCGCCGGCGGAGAGTCACCGATGATCGATTTGTACTATTGGCCCACGCCGAACGGGCACAAGATCACGATGTTTTTAGAAGAGATGGCCATGCCTTACACCATCGTGCCGGTGAACATCGGCAAGGGTGAACAATTCAAGCCGGAATTCCTCGCCATCGCACCGAACAACCGCATGCCGGCGATCGTCGATCACTCGCCGCTTGAACGCGGTGCGCCGATCTCAGTGTTCGAATCAGCCGCCATTTTGTTGTACCTGGCGGAGAAGAGCGAGAAATTCATTCCGAACGAGTCGCGCGGCCGGGTCGAGGTGCTGCAGTGGCTGTTCTGGCAGGTCGGCGGACTTGGACCGATGCTCGGACAAAATCATCATTTTACGAGGTATGCGCCCGAGAAGATTCCCTACGCCGTCGAGCGCTACGTCAAGGAGACCAATCGCCTCTATGGCGTGTTGAATAAGCGCCTTGCCGACCGGGAATTTGTGGCAGGCCCCTATTCCATCGCCGACATGGCGTGTTATCCGTGGATCGTTGCCTATGAGGCGCAGGGGCAAAAGCTCGAGGACTTCCCGCATCTCAAACGCTGGTTCGAGGCCGTCAAGGAGCGCCCCGCGACCATGCGCGCTTATGAAAAAGGCGCAGCGATCAGCAGCAACAACACCATGACCGAAGAAGCCAAAAAAATTCTGTTCGGTCAAACGGCACAGACGAACACGCAGGGCTAGGGCGCTTTCACGTCGTGCGACTTGAACCACGCCAGCACGTATGCCGCCTTGTCGATGAGCAGACTCGGGCGCGCGGAAATATCATGCGAGGCGTTGGGCACGCGCACGAGCGCGGTATCGATTTTGCGAAGTTTCAGCGCTTGATAGAATTGTTCAGCCTCGCTTGACGGCGTGCGATAGTCCACCTCGCCCGTCATCAACATGGTCGGCGTCTTTACGTTGCCGACATAGGCCAGCGGCGATCGCTTCCAGTAGGCCTGCATGTCATCCCAGGGGAACTCGCCGAACCAGTAGCGATAGAAATAGTTGGTCATATCGCCGGTCAGCACGAAACTGGTCCAATTGATCACGGGCTTGACAACCACGGCCGCTCGAAAGCGATCGGTGTGCCCGACGATCCACGCGGTGAGCACGCCGCCGCCGCTGCCGCCGGTGACGAACAGCCGTTGGGTGTCGATGTAGCCACGCCCGGCCACCGCATCGACGCCCGACATCAAGTCGTCGTAATCCTTGTTGGGATAATCATGATGAATGAGATTGGCGAATTCTTCGCCATAGCCCGTGCTGCCGCGCGGGTTCATGTACAGCACGACGTAGCCCGCCGACGCGTAGAGCTGTATTTCCGCGGCAAAGCTCGGCGCATACATGGCGAATGGGCCGCCGTGAATTTCCAGAACGAAGGGATACTTTTTTGCGGGATCGAAGCCGGGCGGCTTGACGATCCAGCCTTGCATGCGCCGATGATCGGCGGAGGAGTCGAAGGTAATTTCCTCGAGCGCGCCGATGGTGCGCTGCCCCAGGAGATTGTCGCTCAACGGCTTGAGCGCCGTGATATCACGCATCGAGGTGCCGGTGGCCAGCACCGCGGGAGCCGTCGCGCTGGCCTTGGTGAAGGCGAATCGGCC
>DATHFW010000065.1:0-16929 GCA_035317945.1 Steroidobacteraceae bacterium
CTTGCGGTAGCTGCCGGCCACCGATCCGTCGGCGTCGACGATGACCACGGAGTTATAGAAGGCGTTGTTGGCGCGCTCGAACACGCTGATGGGCAGCACGACGCCCAATTCGCGTGCGACTCCGCGGAAGTGCTCGACCGCGGGATGCCCGTCGAGCGGCAGCGCCAGCTCCAGATGCCTGGGAATGTGGTCCTTGCAAAAATACGGCGTCTCAAACAGTTCCTGCAGCAGCACCACTTGAGCGCCGCGCGTTGCGGCCTCGCGAACGAGTTTCTCGGCGCGCGCCATGTTGGCGTCCCGATCCCAACTGCAGGCCATTTGGGTGGCCGCTACCGTTACCGTGCTCATAGGGTTGTATATGCTACCTGATCTCTTGCCTTCCACTATCGGACGGGGTCGCTTCGACCCCGGGAAATCCGGCGCGCAAGCGCCTAAAAAGCCTAGAAACTGGGCGGTGTAGTCGCGCTGACGATCTCGCATTCTTCGCGGCCGACGTTGCGAAAGCGATGCGGCATGGAACTCTTGAAGTAATACGCATCGCCCGCACCTAAGACGCGCGATTCGCCGCCGACGGTGAGTTCTATCTTTCCCTTGACGATCACGCCGCCTTGCTCGCCGGCATGCGTCAGCATTTCCTCGCCGGTATCTGCATTCGGTGCGTAACGTTCGTGCAGAATCGACATGCCGCGTTTCGCCAAGCGGCCGCCGACGAGGCGCAGCTCGACGCTCATCGTGCCGATGTTCGCCAGCTCCTCGCGCGGAAAAAATACCTGCGGCTTGCCGCCCAGGTCCAGCGTGAAAAAGTCGGCGAGCGCCATCGGGATGCCGTCGAGCACTTTCTTCAGCGAACTGACCGAGGGGCTGACCCGATTCTGCTCAATCAGTGAAATCAAACCGTTGGTGACGCCGGCGCGTTTGGCCAGCTCCCGTTGCGACAAGCCGTACATCTGCCTCACGGCCTTTAAATGGGCACCCACGTCCAAGCTCATGCTGTCTATTATAATAGACAGATAGGGCCAAGATGCAGCAAAAATTGAGCTGACTGTCGATTTTCCTTATCATCGGGGTCCTCCACGCCTTCGATCGCAAGGACTCAAAAGCCATGAACGCCCAGCTCACCCCCGCCACCGCGACAAATCCCGAACTCGACGCATTTTGGATGCCGTTTACGGCAAACCGGCAGTTCAAAGCCAATCCGCGTCTGCTGGCGCGAGCGCAGGGGATGTTCTACTGGACCCAAGACGGCCGCGAAATCCTCGATGGCGTCGCCGGCCTGTGGTGCGTGAACGCCGGCCACGGCCGCCGCGAAATCACCGAAGCGGTCACGAAGCAGCTGGAGACCATGGAGTTTGCGCCGACGTTCCAAATGGGCCATCCGCTGGCGTTCGATCTGGCGAATCGTCTGGCCAAGATTGCGCCTCCCGGACTCGATCGAATCTTTTTTACCAATTCCGGTTCCGAGTCCGTCGATACGGCGCTGAAGATTGCCATCGCCTACCACCGCGCACGCGGTGCCGGTCAGCGTACGCGCTTGATCGGGCGCGAGAAGGGCTATCACGGTGTGGGGTTCGGCGGCATGTCGGTCGGCGGCATGGTCAACAATCGCAAGTTTTTCGGCTCATCCATGCTGCCCGGCGTGGACCATTTACCGCACACGCTGGATATCGAACACAACGCCTTCTCGCGCGGTCTGCCGCAGTGGGGCACGCATCTTGCCAACGAATTGGAGCGCCTGATCGCGCTGCATGATGCCTCGACCATTGCGGCGGTCATCGTTGAACCGATTTCAGGCTCCGCCGGTGTGGTGTTGCCGCCCGCGGGCTACTTGAAGCGGCTGCGCGAAATCTGCGACAAGCACGACATCCTGTTGATATTCGACGAAGTGATCACCGGCTTTGGCCGGGTTGGAAAACCCTTCGCCGCACAGGCTTTCGACGTGACGCCCGACTTGATGACGACGGCCAAGGGATTGACGAACGGCGCCATACCGATGGGTGCCGTGTTTTCACAGCGCAAGATCTACGACGCATTCATGCAGGGCCCGGAGAATGCGATCGAGCTGTTTCACGGCTACACCTACTCCGCGCATCCGGTCGCATGCGCGGCCGCCTTGGCGGCCCTGGACATCTACGTGAAGGAAGGCCTGCTCACGCGGGCGGCGTCTTTGAGCGCGCAATGGGAAAATGCAGTTCACTCATTGCGGGGTCTGCCGCATGTCACTGACGTACGAAACTACGGTTTGATCGGCGCGGTCGAGATGGAGCCGCGGCAGGGCAAACCCGGTGCGCGCGGCTTCGAAGTGTTTTTAAAGTGCTTCGAGCGAGGCGTCATGGTGCGCCAGACCGGCGACACCATTGCGATGGCGCCGCCGCTGATCATCGAACCTAAGCAAGTCGAACGCATCGTGGAAACTTTGGGCGGCGTCATTCGCGAGACGGCCTAGGCTTTGGGGCACTAGGTTTTCGGTTCGAAGATCGAATACCATTTTTTGCAGGGCTCGCTGACCTCCCAGATGCCCTCAAAACCTGCGGGCACGACGAAGGCATCGCCCGCCTTGAACTCGTGCTTCTCGCCCGATGCCGATTCGATGCGCACACGCCCTTCGATCATCACGCAGAATTCGTGCTCGGTGTAGCGAACGCGCCATTTGCCGGCGGTGCTGGTCCAAATGCCGCAGAAAAACTCCCGGTTCGCGTCGCTGTATTGATTGGAAACGCGCGTGCGCGGAATACCAGTGAGAATATTCTCGTGGGAAGGATTCGCAGACTCTCCGGTCTGGTACCGATCCAGGACCACGATCTTTGGGGGTGCGCTCATGCGCTATCGTAGGCTGAGGGTGAGCGCGGAAACAAGTGCGGCCCGGAGCTTTGACTAACTCCGGGCCGCTTCGACCTCACATCAAGTTTTCACCCACATCACTCATTCTTGCCCACCTGGGCGACGGCCGCGCCGGATTCCATCTTCAGCGTCAACCGGACGCGACGCTCCAACGCATACCCGTCATTGTCCTCGGCGGTGCTCTGGCTTTTCCCGTAGGCATTCACCTCGAGTGCGTCTTCGCCGACGCCGGAGGCGAGCAGCAGATCGCGCACCGCATTGGCTCTGTCCTGGGAGAGCTTCATGTTGGTATCGATCGCGCCGCGCGGATCTGCGTAGCCATCGACCCGAATTTTCAGCTCCGGCGATTTGGTCACCGCCTGTGCCAGCACCTGGATTTGATGTGCAATGTCGGCCGTGATTTCAGCGCTGCCGGTTCGGAACAACACATCGCCCTGCAGCCCGTCGAGAACCTCAGAAGCATCGTCTTTGGCGGTCTGGGCCGTTTTGATCTTCTGCGACAGATCATCGAGCTTGGCGCTCAAGGAAATGTTGGTTTCGGCCAGCTGCGTCTTTTCGGTCAGGAGCGCCGACTTTTCAGTTTGCAATTCGGATTTATCGCTTTCCAGCACGGCAACCTGTGCTTCCGCCTTCTTGGCGTCGCTCGCGCGGTGGACTCGATTGCCCAGCCACGTGCCGAGTCCCGCGCCCACGACGGCGCCGATCGGGCCTGCCGCAAACGCCCCGATCACCGCGCCCGATACAAATCCGAGCGGCTCCTGCGGCGGCCGAGGCTTCGGTTCGCCCGCCAAGGCCGCGGCGCTGACGCCCATCAACCCAATCGTCCAAACCAACTTGGAATATCTCGTGCTCATGACAAACTCCTCGCTCCTCGCCATTTCGAGGCGACGACCGTCGCCCCATGGGAGCCATTACGGCCCCACATTCGGGCGGGCTGCGGTTGGAGTCGTGGCAAATCATGGCGAAGCCGCGACCAATTGCAGTGGCAAGCGCGGCTTTGGGAGCCTGGCGCCGGTCTTAGGCCTTGAGGGAGAAGGGCGTGAAATTGGTGCCGATGTCGTAATAATCCTCGTTTTCAGCTTTCTTGAGGAAAGCGACCACGCGATAGGTCACGGGCGTTGCAATGATTTCCCAGCCGCTTTTTAGCGCGTATTGCGTGAACATGATCGCGACCAGATGGCTCGCCGGCATGCGCCCGTAGAAGGCGACAAAATAAAAGATGATTGAATCCACCAGCTCGCCGCACAGCGTCGAGCCGACGATACGCGTCCATAGCCAACGGCCTTGGGTCCAGATCTTCATCTTGGCCAGCACATAGCTGTTGATGAACGTGCCGCAAAGAAACGCCGTGATCGAGGCAATCACGATGCGCGGCGTGTTGCCGAATATCGATTCCACCGCCGCTTGGTTGGCGAGCGATGCGTCCGAAGGCGGCAAATGCACCACCACAGCGGCCATGACGGATGCAAATGCCAGGGCCGCAAATCCCGCCCAAACGACTCGCCGGTCGCGGCCGTAGCCATACACTTCGGTCAATATATCGCCGAAAATATAGGAAATCGGAAAAAACAGAACACCGGCGAGAAAGGTCACGCGTGCGCCGAAAGGCAGCGCAATGGTCGTCTCTTTCGCCGGTCCGATTAAATTTGAACACAGCAAGACGCAGACATAGGCGGCCATCACGAAATCGTAGTATTTGAATTGTCGGTTGTGCGACTTGGCGGTCATAGCAGGCAGTTTAGCCCGCAGGCACGCCAATTTACCGACGATATGTAATGCCGGCTGCACTGTGGCCCCCGACTGTCGCGTTTTGGCGAAGACATCACATCAGGGAGGCCGCCGGTACGGTAGATATAGAGGCTAACACCTCGAGTAGCGGATTTATGGAGCAGGGCACACCCTTGATGCAATCGGATAGTCCGCTTGTTGACTTTGATACTGTCTGTCAGAAAGTGCGCGCGGCAGTCGAACCCAATCGTACCCACGCCGTGTCCTTGCATGACGAGGCCGGCGATGTGCTGTGGCTGAGCGAAAGCTCCATGGGACCCGATGAGCACAATGCGGTCCGCGAGGCTGCCGAAGCCTTTTCCAATCCGGCCGCCGCCCCGATATTGTCATTTGATTTAGGTGATTCGCGTTCGGCCGTGATGGTTCGAGCCGTGAATGCCCGGCGCGCGATCGTCGGATTGGTCATGGTAGTCATGGACACTCGAGTCGTTGCGCAAGGCGCGCCCAAGCTGATGACGCCGAAACTGCAACGCGCACTGATCCAATTCGCGGCGATGCGTCCGGATCGCGGGCCCGCGCCGGCGAGTCCGGCGCCGGAACCCAACCCGCGCCCAGCGCCGAGTGCCGCCGCCTATCGCCCCGCTCCGCCCCCGCCGGTCGCCACACGGCCTGCGGCACCGCCAACCGCTGTGCCCCTCGCAGTGGGACCAAGAACCATCGCCGCTCAACTTGAACAGATCGTCTCGCGCGGGCTGGTGCGGCCCACAGGACTGTCGCATCCGACGAACGCCTCGCGCCCCGCAAGCTATGTCAGCCACGTGGGTGCGGCGCGATCGGCCACACCCGCCCGGCCTGCTGCGCCCGCCGCACCTACGGTGCACGCCGCACCTGCTGCGCCCGCCGCACCTGCGGTGCACGCCGCTCCTGCCGTGCACGCCGCTCCTGCCGTGCACGCCGCTCCTGCCGTGCACGCCGCTCCTGTTGCGCACGCCGCTCCTGCCGCGGCGGCGCACCCGGAGCATCCCGAAAAGCCGCAGCCGCAAAAGGGCGTCCCGCCCGAGATCGACCGGCTGAACGCCGCCATGCGCAAGAGCCCCATTTCGCTGCATGTGCAGCGTCTGATGCCGTTGAGCAAGGGCAGCCAGATGAGGCGCTATGAAGTATTGCTGCGCTCCGGATCCGAAGACTCACCGAACGCCGCGCCGCATGCGATGCTGAAGGCCGCTGTCGAGAACGGCTTGGGCTCCATGATTGATCGGCGCGTCATCACGGAACTCATCGGCTGGCTGGTTCGTCACCCAAGCACGTGGCAGACCAACGAAGTCATGTTCTCCGTGAATCTCACCAGCACCGCGCTGCACGACGAGCATTTCATCAAATTTATCGAACTGTGCCTGGTCAAGTCCTCCTTGCCCAGGGGAACGATCGCATTCGAAGTCGATTCACCGACGGCAGTCATGCTTGCCGATAAAATCAGTGTCGTGGCCGCCGCGCTGCATCGCCTGGGCTGTCCGCTGGTGCTCGATGACTTTGCGTTGCGCACAGAATGTTTCGAACTGCTGCGCTTGCCCGGCGTCCGCTATGTGAAGCTGGCGCCCGAAATCACGTCGAAAATGCGCACCGACAAGATATCGCAGGCGGCCATCACCGGCGTGGTGCAGATGGCGCGCGTGCTCGGCATGCACACGGTGGCCAAACACACCGACACGGCAGCCGAACAGGAATGGTTGACCGCACTCGGCGTGGACTTTGTGCAATCAAATGCCATATCGCCTGCGGCCGCCATCGATACCCTGCACAAGGCGGCCGGCGTTAAAGGCTAGTTGCCGGAAATCGACGGCGCCGGCTGGCTCCATCCGCCGCCCAGCGCCTTGACCAGGAACACCGCATTGGCGAATTGCTGCCCCTGGATCTGCACCGCCTGGCGCTGATTCGCCAGAAGCGTCTGCTCGGCCGTGATGACGTCGAGATAGGTGTCTACGCCGCCTTTGTAGCGCTCGCTGGCAATATCAAAAGCCCGCTGGGCACTGCGCACGCTTGCGTTCGCCTGAATTTCCGCGCGCTCGAGCGAACTTGAGCCGGTGATGCCGTTTTCGACTTCTTCCATCGCATTGAGCACCGTCTGCCGGTAGGCAGCCACGGCCGCCGTATAGTCAGCATCGGCGAACCGCACATTGGCGCGGGTCTTCCCCGCATCAAACAGGGTCTGTGAGGCGGAAAGACCGATCGACCACAGTTGGCTGGGTGCCGTGAACAAGCTCGCGAGCGCGTTGCTCTCCCAGCCCGCGCTCGGCACGCCCAAACCGGGCGCAAGATTGATGCTCGGAAAGTACGCGGCGCGTGCCACGCCGATGCGGGCGTTTGCCGCCGCCATGGCGCGTTCCGCGGAAGCCACGTCGGGACGACGCTGCAACAGGTCGGAGGGCAGTCCCACCGGCAGCTCCGGCAAGGGCGGCGCGGCTGCAACGGGCGCAAGCGTGAAGCCCGGTGCAGGCGTGCCTATCAGGGTGGCGATCGCATGCTCGAACTGCGCGCGCTGATTTTGCAGAAGCTCGAGCTGCGTCGCGCTGGCATCCAGCAGTGCCTGCTGCTGCGCGAGATCCAATCCGGTCGCGAAGCCCAGATCATGCCTCGATGAAACAAAGGCAAGCGCGTCGCGCTGCAGATCCAAACTACGGCGCACGACATCGATCTCGGCATCGATCTCTCGTAGGGAAAAATAATCCGTCACCAAGGCGGCCATCAATACCAGCCGGGTGTTTTCGAAATCCGCCTCGGCCTGCTCCGCCGTGGCCCGGGCGCCCTCCACTTCCCGACGCACACGTCCAAACAAGTCGAGTTCATAGTTCACCGAGGGTCCAATGCGAAAATCGTTCTGCACGGTAGACGTGTTCGGGACTGAATAAGCCGACAGCGGACGGTTCGCGGAGTCCTTGCTGCGCACTGCCGAAGAAGAGAGATCGACGGAGGGGAACAAGGCCGATCGGGCAATCGTGACCTGATCGTGCGCCTGCTCGAGGCGCGCAGCAGCCACGCGCAGGTTCTGATTGCTGGTGAGAGCCTGTTCCACCAGCGGATTCAAATCCGGATCCTGAAACAATTCCCACCAATTGCCCTTGAGGGCCGTGTCGCTCGGCAAGGCTTCATGCCAAGGTGCCGCCGGCTGCCATGCCGGCGGTATATCGGCGGCGGGCCGATGGTAATCCGGTCCCACCGCGCAGCCGGCGAGCAGGCCCGTCATGCCGATTGCCCGCGCCGTACGTGCCAGGCCGCTGCGCATCGCTATCGTACGGTCACGACGTCGCCGTCAGCCAGCGAGTCAGCAGGATTCAGGATAACCCGGTCAGCAGCCTGCAGGCCGCTGATGACGGCCACGGTGCTGCCAAAATCTGTGCCGAGCTTGACGGTACTCAACCGTACCCTCCCTTGCGCATCGATCGTCGCGACTCGCGGGCCGTCGGGCCGAAACAAGAGCACATTGGTGGGAACGAGCAGTGCCGTCCCGTCTTGCTTGATCGGTAAATTCACCTGCACGTAAGCGCCTGCGATCAGCGCCTCCTTCGGGTTAGGCACCCTGATCTCGACTTGCATGGTGCGCGTGCCGGTGTCGATTGCACGGGCCGTACGGGCAATGGTGCCCTGATATTCTTCGCCCTGGTGCTCCGCCAAGTTCACCGTGACCACATCGCCCACTTTGACCTGCCCGGCGTACACCTGCGGCACGAACACATAAAGACGCAAGGGATCAATCTGCGCCATCGTAAACAAGGCCTTGCCCACGCCGCCATTTCCGGCATCAACCAAGTCGCCCACGTCGATATTGCGGCTGGTCACGACGCCATCGAATGGTGCAGCCACTTTATTGAAGCCCTGCAAATTGCGCAGCCGCGCGCTGTTCGCCTGAGCCGAGGCGAGATTGGCCTGCGCCTGAAGGTAGGCGCTCAACCGCTCGTCCAAGTCTTGCTGAGTTACCGCGTCCTTTTCGCGCAGGCTCTTCCACCGCTCCGCCGTGCTTTTTGCGAGGGCTTCGCTCGAGGCCGCCTGCTGCTGTGCGGCCACTGCCTGCGACAGTTCCTGATCGATTTCCGGCGCCGTGATTTCAGCCAACAGTTCGCCCTTCTTTACCGAACTGCCGATGTCTTTGGTCCAGCGCAGAATGTAGCCGTTGCTGCGCGCGTACACCGTGGCTTCATTGATGCCCTGCAGCGTGCCCGGCAAGGTCAAAGGCATTCCTTCACCGCCCGGCTTGGGGTTGATGATGGTAACGTACTGCTTGGCGTGAAGTTCCGTGGACGACGCGAGCGCGGATGCTTGGAAGCCCCGCACCACAAAAATGATGACGCCTCCCACCAGCATGGCGCCCACAGCGGCGCCGACGATGATCTTTGCGCGCTTCACGGCCGGCACGCGCGGTGGTATTGACATACTAAATTATCCCACGCGCATGTTTGCGCTGTTCGAGACGCCGATGCAAACCGGCGTAAATGACCGGCACAAAAAATAATGTGGAGACCGTGGCAAACAACAGGCCGCCAATGACCGCGCGGCCCAAGGGGGCATTTTGCTCGGCGCCCTCGCCCCAGCCTAGGGCCATGGGAATCATGCCGATGATCATGGCCAGCGCGGTCATCAATACGGGTCTGATGCGGGTTGCTCCCGCATCGCGAGCGGCACTCACCGGATCCAAGCCTTCGTTCATGCGCTGCCGTGCAAACGACACAATCAAAATGCTGTTGGCGGTGGCGACTCCCATGGTCATGATGGCCCCGGTGAACGCCGGCACACTCAAGGTAGTCGCGGTCAAGAACAGCATCCAACAAATTCCCGCCAGCGCCGCCGGCAAGGCGGTGATGATGATGAAGGCGTCGATCCAGGACTGGAAGTTCACCACGATCAATAAATACACCAAGACGACCGCCATCACGAGACCCACGCCTAGCTCAACAAAGGAGGAGCGCATGGTCCGCGCCTGTCCTCTCACGGCCACCGCCGACCCTCGCGGCAGTTGCGATTGCATGTCATCGACCAGCGCGTTGATCTTCGCGGCGACGCTGCCCAGATCCTTTCCCTGCACGCTCACGAAGACATCGACGGCAGGAGTGAGGTTATATCTCGAGACCACGGCGAGCTGGGCAGCGGGCGCGACGCTGACCAGATTACTCAGCAATTGCGGGGAATTACCTGACACCCGCACCGGGGTACGCAGCAGCGCATCCACACTGTCGATTTGATACTGCGGCGACTGCGCCGCCAAATTGTAAACCACCCCATTCGCGGGATCCAACCAGAAGCCGGGCGATGTCTGAGTCGTGCCGGCGGTTGTCGCGAGCAGATTCTGCGCCACGTCGTTGGCGGTCAATCCCAATGTTTGCAGCTGCGTACGGTCCATTTGCAACGCCAAGGTCGGTAAATCCAGTCTTTGGTGGATATGGGTATCCACGGCGCCCGGGATTTGCTTGATCTGCTTCATGATTTTCGCGGCGAACCCGTAGTTGGTCCGCACATCAGCGCCTGTAAACATCACGTCGATGGCAGCGGGAAGCCCGAAATTCAAAATCTGCGTAACCATATCGGCAGGCTGGAAAAAGAATTCCACGCCCGGAAAGCGGGCGGGCAGCCGGCGCCGCATTTCTTCGATATAACGCTGGCTCGGCGCATGGCCTTCATTCAGCGATATCTGAATCTCGCCATCCAAAGTGCCGAAGGCGCCGGCGTTGCTGTACGTATTGTTGATGCTGCTGACGGGAACGCCAAGATTGTCGAGCACCGTTCCGAGTTCGCTCGGGGGTATCACGGTGCGGATGACGGCTTCGATCTGGTCCGCCGCCCGTGCGGTCTCCTCGATGCGCGTGCCGGAGGGCATGCGCATGTGAAGTCGAATTTGACCGGCGTCCACGCCGGGAAAGAAATCCCGCCCCAGTAGAAACACCAACCCGCAAGAGAGCACGCAGAATGCCAGGAAGGCGCCGGCAAAGGCGCGCCGCCGCTCCAGCGCCGCCGCGAGGATGCTGCTGTATCCGGCGCGAAGCCTTTCGAAGCGCGCGTCAAATGCCCGGTAAACCCGCTGCAGCAGGCTGACAGGCGCATCGGCGTGCGGCGGAGTGTGATCCATCAACAGCATGACCAGGGTCGGCACCAGCGTGCGCGACAGCACATAAGAGGCCAGCATCGCGAACACCACCGCCTCCGCCAGCGGCGCGAACAAATACCGTGCAACGCCCGTCAAAAAAAACATCGGCACGAACACGATACAAATGCACAGAGTGGATACGAACGCCGGGACGGCGATTTCACCGGCACCATCCAAAATGGCCTTGTGCAGATCCGACCCTAAGTGAATATGCCGCTCGATATTTTCAATCGTGACCGTCGCATCGTCGACCAAGATGCCGACCGCCAGCGCAAGGCCGCCGAGGGTCATGATGTTCAGCGTCTGCCCGACGAGGTACAGGGTGATGATCGAGCACAGAATGGAAAGTGGAATGGACACCGCGATAATGCAGGTACTGCGCCAATTGCCCAGAAACACCAGAATCAGCATCGCGGTCAGGCAGGCAGCAATCACCGCCTCCTTTACCACCCCGCTGATGGCCGCCTTCACGAAACCGGATTGATCGAAAAGAGGCGTAATGACGATGTCCTTCGGCAGTATCTGAGCGGCAACCGGCAAGACCGCCCGCAAGTTACTGATGATGTCCAGGGTCGAGGAACCGCCATTCTTGATAACGGGCATCAGTACGCCCCGCTCCCCGTTCTGGCGCACGATATTCGTCTGCGGCGAGAATCCGTCCCTGACGTGCGCGACCTCCGACAAGTAAGTGGTGGCGCCGTTCTTGGTCACGACCGGGATGTGGTTGAGCCCCGCAATCGTATCGGGCGATCCGTTCAATGCGATGGCAAATTCGGTCGATCCGATTTTGGCGGTGCCCGAGGGCAGGATGAGATTTTGCGCGTTGACCGCGTTCACGATGTCATTCGGCGTCAGGCCTTTGGCGAGCAGCGCTGAGGTATCGAGATCCACCGAGATCAGCCGCGATTTGCCGCCGTAGGGGTAAGGCACGGCAACGCCGGGAATGGTCACCAGTCGCGGGCGCAGGAAATTAAATGCCGCGTCGAAAAGCGCCGGTTCAGTCATCGTCGGGCTGGAGATACCTAGTTGAATGACCGGAATAGCGGAGGCGGAATACTTAATGATCAGCGGCGGCAAGGCTCCGGGCGGAAGCTGCTTCAGTTGCTGCTGCTCCGTGGCTACGATTTGGGCCATGGCCGTCGGGATATTCGCGTTGGGCTGAAAGAAGACCTTGGTGACCGACAAACCGTAAAAGGATTGGGATTCGACGTGTTCGATATCCGTGACGGTGGTGGTGAGCGTGCGCTCGGTCACTGCCGTGATGCGCTGGCCCATTTCCTGCGCCGACAGTCCGGAATAGGTCCATACGATGCTGACGACGGGGATGTCTATTTCCGGGAAGATGTCGGTCGACATCTTGCTAAGGACCAAAGGTGTTGCGAGGAGAATCACCAGCGCCATCACCAAGAACGTGTATGGGCGCCGCAGCGCAACTTGAACGATCCACATTAACTGAGTGACCCCTTTTCAGCATACTTGCCGATACCGATCGCGAAATCAATACGCAAGACGCTGGGTGTAGGACCGACACCACTTGCAAATCATTGGAAACAAAGCAAACTACACGGGTCTGCAACGAGACACCGGGACCGGGCTAAGTGTTTTGTTAGTCCCATGAGGTTCGGTTCCGGTTCCCGTTAAGATCCATCGCCATGACATTCACCGCACTAATCGTTGTTTGCGGGCTCCTCGGTCTGCTGTTTTTCATCGCTGCGATCCGCCGCCTGCGGCGCAGACGAGTCATGGGCGGCATGGCGCATGGAGCAACTGCGCTCATATTCTTCCTGGCAGCTGCCTGCGCGGTGCTCATTGGCAGCAGTCTGCGCACTTACCAGCGCCTGAGCTACGAGCAACCCGCGGGTGAGCTGCAATTGTCGCGTGTCGCGAATCGCCAGTTCGATGCGGTTTTAAGCTACCCGGACGGCGAACGCGCGAATTTTCCGCTGCGCGGCGATGAGTGGCAGGTCGATGCCCGAGTCCTCAAATGGCATGCGTTTGCCAATCTGGTCGGATTCGATACGGCCTATCGATTGGAGCGCATCAGCGGCCGATACTCGCACATCGAGGACGAACGCACCGAACCGCGCACCGTCTATGACTTGCATGCGCCCGGCCGCATTGATCCCTGGGAACTGATCCATCGCTACCGCACGTGGGTGCCCTGGATGGATGCGCTATATGGGAGCGCCACTTTTCTGCCCATGGCGGATGGCGCGTTGTATGAGATCAAGGTTTCTCAGAGCGGCTTGGTCGCGCGACCCTTGAATCAGGCAGCCCGCGAAGCCGTCGGCAGTTGGCACTAAAGCAGAGCAGCGCCGTGAAACGATTGACCCTCGTCGAAAAGATCTTGAGCGTGGCGCTGGCTGTGTTGCTGATTTTAGCCGGCGTGGCGTGGTGGGAAACCGCACCGCCTACGCTCAACCCCAAGAAATCCAAGGCAGCCGAGGTCACTGCGACGGATCTGGTCGACCAAAACACCTACGCGACCGCGCAACGCCTCATGCGCACTGCGTTCACTCCGGAAGAGCAGACCTACGGCCAAGCGGCCTTACGTATCGCCGACCACGAGCTCGACCTCGCCTTCACGGAAGCGCTGCGCGACGCCGAAGCTCATCCGCCGGCACTGAATTCCGCGGCCGCCGCCATTCAAGCCCGCATCCAGAAGTCCCAGGTACTGCTTTCCGCGGATCAGCAGCGCGTCAACGACCTCACCGCCGCACTGGCCCAAGCCAAAGCCGATCAGAAAGACAAGATCCAGGACCAGCTAGACCTTGCCCAGTCGCAAATGGAGCTGGACAAAGACGAGCTCGATGAGGCCAATCAAAATCTGGTCGATTCCGGCGGCAATCCTCGGCAGCAAATCCAGGACATGGTCCAGGAGCATGCGGCGCAAACCAAAGCACAACCGGCGGCGGCCGCCAAGCCTGCCGCTCTCGACGATCAACACGGATCGATCGGAAAATTTCGCGACTGGCGGCTGCTGCGGACGAAACAGGTGGCGCTCGAGGCGGCTCGCGCCAGTGCACTAGCCAGTGCCCAGGCCCTCAGCACTCGGCGCGCGGCCCTGGCGAGCGGTCTGGAGACCACCAAAGGCGGCATTCCCGAGCTCGCCGGTCAGGGAGCGCCGACTGCGCAGGGGCCGCGCACCCACGAAGACGCCGCAGCGCTGGTTGGCCGCACCCGTGCGGTCGCCGCCGATCAAACCATATTGACCCTGCTCAACAGGCGCATCGCGGATCAAAACCAACTCGCCGGCACTTATAGCCAGTGGGCAGCTCTCGCATCGCTGCAGTCGCAGGTCCTTGCGCATGCCATGTTGTTCGATGTGCTGATCGTGATCGGTGTACTGATCGTCTTACTGCTGCTCGACGGCTGGCTGCAGCATCTGCTCGACCGACCGAAATTGGATCGGCGGCAAGTCGAAACCCTGCGCAGCATCACGCGCATGAGCTTGCGCATCGTCGCCGTGCTGATCATTTTGCTGATCGTCATTGGCATGCCCAGTCAGTTTGCGACCACCATAGGCATCGTCGGCGCTGGACTCACCGTTGCGCTCAAAGACTTCATCGTCGCGTTCTTCGGCTGGCTGGTACTGATGGGCCGCAATGGCATGCGTCTCGGCGACTGGGTGGAGATCAACGGCGTCAGCGGCGAGGTCACGGAACTCGGCATGTTTCACACAGTGCTGCTGGAGACCGGCAATTGGAGCGATTCCGGGCACCCGACGGGCCGGCGCGTGACGTTTACCAACAGCTTTGCCATCGAAGGTCATTACTTCAATTTTTCGACATCGGGGCAATGGCTGTGGGATGAGTTGCAAGTAGTCGTGCCCATTGGGCGCGATCCTTATCCCATTGTCGATGCCATCACCAAGCAAGTGGTCGAGGCGACCCGCGAAAGTGCCCAGCAAGCAGAGCAAGAGTGGCAACGCGCGGTGCCGGCGCAGCGCGGCAAAGTGTTTTCCGGCACGCCCGGCGTCAACGTGAAACCCGTTGTCGGCGGAGTCGAAATCGCCGTCCGCTACATCACGCGCGCCAATGAGAGATTCTCAGTACGCGCCAAACTCTATCAAGCGGCGGTGGATTTGTTGGGCGCGAAACCGGCGGTGACGGCGCCACCAGCCACACCCACGCCCACGCCCACGCCCACGCCCACGCCAGCTTAATTACTGTTCTTTATCAGGCTCTGGGGCCGGTGCAGAAAATGGTTTACTCTCGCGCAAAAGGCTCGCGGCACCGGCCACCCAAGGAGAGAGTTATGCGGCTATTGATCGATTGGCTGATTGCCTGGCCCGAGCGCGTCGCCCAACATTTGATGTGGCTGGCGCCGCTATTTGCCCGAATCACGGTGGGCTGGGTATTTCTCTTGAGCGGTTGGGGCAAACTCAACAACCTTCCGCAAGTGACTGAGAATTTCATCAGCTGGGGAATCCCCTTCCCGCACTTTTTCACACCCCTGACGTCGGGAATAGAATTCATTGGAGGGCTGTTCCTCCTGTTGGGACTGCTCACCCGTATATCGGCGGGAGCCCTTGGCGTCACGATGATCGTTGCCATCAAGGCCGCGAAGTGGAGCGATGTCGATTCGCTCGAGACCTTGCTTGGGTTCGACGAATTTGAATATCTCGCGCTGTTTCTGTGGTTGGCGATCGCCGGCGCGGGCACCGTTTCGCTCGATCATCTTCTGATGCGAATGACCCGGCGGCCGGCCGCTGCCTAAGACCGTTAAGTGCCGGCAAACGGGGTCCGCTATAATGGGTCCTGGGCTCCGCGCCGGCTTAGCACAGTGGTAGTGCAACGGTTTTGTAAACCGTAGGTCGGGGGTTCGAATCCCTCAGCCGGCACCATTTAGAAAAAATTGTTTTGTCGCAATTTGGTACTGAACCAGCACGTAGGTCGAACCCCCGACATAAAACAAGATGGGTTCGACGACGCCGCGCAGCGGCGGCGATCGCCCTTTAGGGCGACCCCGGAGGGGTGAGCGCGCCGGAGTGGATCGGCAATCGACGATCGGATTTCGGACTCAGAACGGATTGGTAACGCGCAACTGATTGTCAATGATCTGCCCGTGCTGCAGGTCCTCTGAGTAGAGTATCTTAGCGCCCGAAATCAGCGCGGTGGCGACCAGAATGGAGTCATAAAGCGAAAATCTATAGCGTTCGAATACCGCCAGACCGCGATCGTGTGTTTCGACTGTGATCGGTTCAACAGCGCAGACCGCGCGGATCGTATCGAGAATCTCGCGAACTTCATTCAGGGGTATCTTCAATTTCCGCAGAGCGACAACTGCAAACTCATGCAGTACCTGGACGCTTATGACGCCCCGCGCTGCGAGTAGAGTCTCGATTCTATCTGCCCTGACGGTGTCGTCCGAAAGCAGGTACAGGAGTACGCTGGTGTCAAAAAATGAATCAGCGCCGCTCATTCGCTTCGAGTCGATCGAACTTGAACGTTGCAGGCAACTTGCCCCGGAACTTGCGCAGCCTCGCCAAAAGTTCGCGCGTGCCGGGCGCCTTGGTTATTGCGAACGCGTGCTTGGCAGCAACCTGAATTTCGATCTGATCGCCCTCTTTCAGTCCGAGGGCATCGACCACTGTCGCGGGAAGTCGAACTGCCAGGCTATTACCCCATTTTGAGACTTGCATCGCGCACCTCGTAGATATACATTCCATTGTGAGTATATCATCTGGAATATCTTTGGGCGAGATCGCTCCGCACGGTGCCACAAGGAGAGCGCGGCGATGCCGATCGATCTAGACGCGTTGACGGACGCCCCGCGTGGCAAGCCTCTTGCGTTAGCTACGGTGCCTTCATTGCTTCATCAAGACTTTAAACAGCGAGTCGATGATGCGGCCTGGGTCGCTCGGTACGCCGGACTTCGCCGCCGGCCGCTGCAAGCTCAGGCCATGGGCAAGCGCGGTAAGTGAATTCGCGAGGTCGAGCGCTTGGATCGGCATCTTGACACCGGTCACCTCAAAGAACGTCCGAACGATCCGCGCGAGGTTTTCGCCTGTTGTCCCTGCAGTTCGTAATACTTCTTCGCGAAGTCGGGGCTCCGCCGGGCATGTAACTGCAATTCCATTACTCCGCGTTGCCGCGCTCCATGTACAACCGCAGCAATTCCAAAAATATCGCTTCCTTGTTCGGGAAGTTGGAATAGACCGCGCCTTTCGAATAGCCGGCCTCGGCGGCAATCAGATCCACCGACGCTCCGCCATATCCGAGGCGGGAGAA
>DATHFW010000066.1:0-3392 GCA_035317945.1 Steroidobacteraceae bacterium
GCCATGTTCGATCTGGTCGAGAGTCTCGGCGGCAGCATCAGCGCGGAGCACGGCATCGGGCGGCTCAAGGCCGAGGAATTCGCGCGCCGCGCGGATCCTGTGGAACTGCGCGTCATGCACGAATTGAAACGCGCCCTCGATCCGAAAGGCATTTTGAATCCGGGCAAGGTTCTGTGCGCAAATTGACCGTGCCGGTTCGCACGGCGCGCTTGAACTTGCGCGAGTTCGTCTCGTCGGACTTCGACGCCGTCCACGCCTACTCATCGGATCCGCGGGTCACCCGTTATCTTTTCTTCGGACCGCGCGATGAGGAGAGCACGACCGAGTATCTGGAGGAACTGCTGGCTTCGCAGCGTGAAGTGCCGCGCACGCGATTTGAACTGGCGGTGGAGGAAATCGCGACGGCGCGGCTGATTGGCGCGTGCGATTTGTCTCTGATCGAGGCGAAAGTGGTGGACTTGGGCTACATGCTCGGCGCCGAACAGTGGGGCAACGGCTACGCGACGGAAATCGCATTGGCCTTGATCGATGCCGCGTTTTTCGAGCTGCGCGCCGAACGGGTGATATCCACCGTCGACGTCAACAACGGCGCGTCGATTCGGGTGCTGGAAAAAGTGGGCATGCGGTGGGAGGCGGTGTATCGCAAGCATCGCCGCGCCAAGAATCGCTGGTGGGATTGCCACCTGTTCACATTGCCGCGTGAGGTCTGGGAAGCCTCGAGGGCTGACCGGCCCTTGGCGCGCTAGCGATCGGCCTCGTCTTTAGCAGCCTGCTCGCGGGCGCGCTCCGCGGCGCGCTTCAGTACATCCTCGCTCGGCATGCCGCTGCGCCGGCTGCTGCGCAAGGTCAGCAGTCCGCCCCCCAGCACGGCGATGACCAGAAGGAAGATGATGATGGTTTTGAGCACTAGGGGCCCGTCTCCCGGGCCAAGACCCGGATCAAACCTTCCTGCGAGACGCTGGCGACCAAGCGGCCGTCGCGCGCAAACACACTGCCGCGGGTAAAGCCTCGCGCTCCGGAGGCGCTGGGGCTGTCCATGGCATACAGCAGCCAGTCATCGACCCGAACGCTGCGATGAAACCACATCGCATGATCGATGCTCGCAATCACCAGTTTATCTCGCACCATGGACAGTCCGTGAGGCTTGAGCGCCGTGTCGAGCAATTGGAAGTCCGAAGCATACGCCAATAGACAGCGGTGCAGCGCCTCGTCGTCGGGGAGCGTATCGACGGCGCGAATCCAGACGTGTTTGAGCGGCGGCGCCTCCGGCGCGCGCATGAGGCTGGGCGGCTCGACCGGCCTGAATTCAAAGGGGCGCTTCTGCTGCAGAATTTTCAGCAGCGCGGGCGGCAGGTTCGGATTCGCGGCCAGAAACTGTTCGAGGTCGGGCAGCGCTTCAGGCTGCGGCACATCGGGCATGGCAAACTGATGGTCCAGCCCGGGCTCCGGCATTTGAAAGGATGCCGACATGTTGAAAATCTGCTGCCCGTACTGAATGGCGACCACGCGGCGAGTGGCAAAATGCTTGCCGTCCCAGGCGCGGTCCACTTCATAGACGATCGGCGAATTGAAGTCCCCGCGACGCAGGAAATAAGCGTGCAGCGAGTACACTTGGCGATTTTCCACCGTCGCCGTCGCCGCCACCAGCGCCTGGCCCAACACCTGGCCGCCGAAGACCTGGGGACTGCCGATGTCGCGGCTCTGTCCTCGAAACAGATTGATCTCGAGGCGCTCGAGAGTCATGACCTTGATCAGGTCTTCGAGTAGCTGATTCATTTAGGGCCTAGGCCGAATCCGCGCCGCCCACGCCCAGCCGCTTCTGCATGATCGGACTGGTGGTGGTGTACTGCAGGAATTGGCGCTTCTCGGGGAACAAATGATGCTGTATCGCGAAAGCTGTGAGTGCGGCTTCGTGAAAGCCGCTCAAGATGAGTTTTTTCTTGCCCGGATAAGTGTTGATGTCGCCGATGGCGAAGATTCCCGGCACGCTGGTCTGAAATTTTTCGGTGTCGACCTTGAGCGCTTTTCGCTCCAGTTCCAAGCCCCATTCTGCAATGGGCCCGAGTTTTGGGTGCAAGCCGAAGAAAGCGAACACATGATCCACCGCGACCTTGCGCGTCTGCCCATCGGCCGTGTGCACGTCGAGCCCCGTGAGTTTGCCGGCCTCTTGATGAGTTGCGACGGCGTTGCCCTCGAGCAATCGCATCTTGCCGGCCGCGACCAAGTCGCGCATGCGGGCAACCGTGGCGGGCGCTGCGCGAAAGTCCGCGCGCCGGTGCACCAAGGTCAGTGAGCGTGCTTTTTCGCAAAATGCCACCGTCCAATCGAGCGCCGAATCGCCGCCGCCGCAGATCACCAAATCCTGATTGAAAAAATCGCCGGCCGACCGAACGCGATAATGCACGGTCTTGCCCTCGAACTGTTCAATGCCGGGGATGCTCAAGCGCCGCGGCTGGAAGGAACCGACGCCGGCGGCAATGACCACCGCACCGGCCGTCAGGCGAGTGCCCGTCGAGGTGGCGATATGGAACTTGCCGTTGCCGAGCACGCGCAGCTCGGTCACTTCCTGGCCCAGATGAAAGGTCGCGTTGAAGGGCTTCACTTGCTCCAGTAAGCGATCGATCAACTCCTGCGCACCGCAGATGGGCAGCGCCGGAATGTCGTAAATCGGCTTGTCCGGATAGAGCTCGGTGCACTGACCGCCCGGCAAGCTCAGGGAATCGATGATATGCGTGCTGATGCCGAGAAGGCCCAGTTCGAAGATCTGAAACAGCCCTACGGGGCCCGCGCCGATGACGACAGTTTCGACGTATTGTTCCGACATTTAAAGCCTGATTCCTTACTTTTCAGCATTATTCGGGCCGCGGATTGTAGCTGAATGCGCTGCAGTCTTGGGGTAAGGGCGAAACCCTACAGTCTCAAGCAACCAGATTCCATCCAGAAGGTACATATGAAGAGACTGGGTCCCCGCGCGCGCTGAGTGAAGACAGTGCGATGCGTATGCCCTTGTTTGGTAAGCCAAAACCGCCCAGCCTGAAGGATATTGGGATGATGCACGCACAAGTTACCCCGCATTCTGACCTACACTTGGTTTCGGACGAGGACGGGAGCCGGGATTCGACCCGCCCTATCCGGGCCCTAAATCGCGGACTGGACGTGTTAACGGAATTGAATCGCCTGGAGCGCGCAGCCATCAACACGCTGGCCGCCGCCGTGGGCCTGCCCCGCACCACGACTTATCGCATTTTGGAAACCTTGCGCCTGGCCGGATATGTTGCCCGCGACGCACACGATGACTGCTACCGGCCGACGATTATGGTGCGGGCCCTGTCAGACGGCTTCGATGACGAAGCGTTGGTCGCGCACATCGCCAAACCGCTGCTCGCCACCAT
>DATHFW010000067.1:0-12279 GCA_035317945.1 Steroidobacteraceae bacterium
GCGGTCGAGCACTTCCGCGGAGTCGCACGCGAATTGGGCGTCGTGCTGCCCATCAGCGTGTTCGAGCGCGCCAACAACGCCTTCTATAACTCCGTGGTCATCGTCGACGCCGACGGATCGGTGGCCGGCAGCTACCGCAAGTCGCACATTCCGGAAGGCCCGGGCTATCACGAGAAGTTCTATTTCTCGCCGGGCGACACCGGCTTTCGAGTATTCGACACGCGCTACGCGAAGTTGGGCGTTGCCATTTGCTGGGACCAGTGGTTCCCGGAGGCGGCGCGCTCCATGGCATTGATGGGCGCCGAGATTCTGCTCTACCCCACGGCAATCGGCTCTGAACCCCAGGATGCCGGCATCGATTCCAGCGGCCATTGGCAACGCACCATGCAGGGCCACGCCGCCGCCACTGTCATGCCGGTGGTGGCCTCGAACCGCATCGGCACGGAGAAGGGCGAGAAGTACACCATGACGTTTTACGGCTCATCGTTCATCGCGTCCCCCACGGGTGAAAAGCTTGCCGAGGCTGATCGCGAGAGCGAATCCGTCATCACCGCCGCCTTCGATCTGGACGAGGTGCGCCGCTACCGGCAAGCCTGGGGTGTGTTCCGCGATCGGCGGCCCGATCTTTACTACCCCTTGCTGTCGCTCGATGGACGCGGCTGACAACCTCGTATTCGTTGATTTGGAAACGACGGGCGGTAACCCCGCCTACCACCGAATCACCGAAGTCGGCATCGTGTGTGTGCGAAACGGCGTACCGCTCGAGGAGTGGAGTTCGCTGGTCAATCCCGAGTGCCCCATTTCCCCGTACATCGAGGCCTTCACCGGGATCAGCAGCGAGATGGTCGCCGACGCGCCGCTGTTCGCGGATATTGCCGCAACGGTGCTCGAGAAGCTGCGCGGGGCAGTGTTCATCGCGCACAACGCGCGTTTCGACTATTCCTTCCTGCGCAGCGAGTTTCGCAAAGTAGGCGTCGACTTCTCATCCGAGGTTCTGTGCACGGTCAAATTGTCGCGGCGTCTATTTCCCGAACATGTGCGGCACAATTTGGATGCCGTCATCGAGCGCCATGGTCTGGCCTGCAGCGCCAGGCACCGCGCGCTCGGCGATGCGCAGGTGCTCAAGGATCTGTGGCTGAAACTTAAAGAAGAAGTGCCGGCGGATGTGCTCGCGGCCGCTGCCGCGCATGCTGCGCTTTCGACACCGAAGCTGCCGGCGCACCTGCCGCCGGGACTGGCCGATGAATTGCCGGAGGCGCCGGGAGCGTACCGTTTTTTCGGTGACGACGATGCGCCGTTGTATATCGGCAAGAGCAACTCGCTGCGCGGCAGGGTTTTGGCCCAGCTCGCCGAGGCGCGTGCGGGCTCGCGGGAACAGCTGTTGGCCGCTCAGGTGAAACGCGTCGACTGGCGCCAGACCGCGGGGGAACTTGGCGCCATGTTGCTCGAGTCCGATTGGATCCGGACGCAAAAGCCGCTGCACAACCGGCGCCCCAAGAGCCACGCGGACGCGGTGACGTTGCGCCCGGCCGCCGACTGTTCCGGCCGCGTGCACCTGCAGCGCATCGATACTTTGGAAGCCGAAGATCTCGCGCAGAGTTTCGGCATATTTCATTCCGAGAAGGATGCGCGCAAGGCGCTTACCGACATTGCCCGCGCGCATCAGCTCTGCCTCAAAGTGCTAGGGCTCGAGGAGAGCGCGGGATCCTGCTTCGCCCTGCAGGTCGGAAAGTGCCGCGGCGCTTGCACGGGCAAGGAACCGCTCATTCTTCACAACATGCGGGTTCAACTGGCCTTGTCCGCGTTGAAAATCAAGAGCTGGCCCTTTCCCGGCCGCATCGCGCTGCGCGAGCGGGCGGCGGGCGGGTTCGCCTCCGATGGGACGCGCGGCGGCGAGTATCACGTGCTCGATCATTGGATGTATTTGGGCTCCGCCCGATCCGAAGACGAACTCGCTGCCTTGAGCACGCGCCGCGCCTACGCCGTGTTCGATGTCGATGTCTACAAGATATTGCTGCGCTATTTCTCGAATCACTCAAACCTCGATTGGCTTGATCTGCGCGACTTAAAAATAGCCGACGTGTCTTGAGCGCAAACGATAACGTCCGCTATTGGATTGCGACGGCGCCGGTAGGCGCTGCCTCGGTGTTGGCTGAGGAACTGGCGCAGTTCGGTGCCGAGGATATTCGCGAGCGCAGCCATGACGTGAAATTTCAAGGCACGCTCGAGGTCGGCTACCGGACCTGCCTGTGGTCGCGCACCGCCACACGCGTGCTCCTGAGCTTGGGATCCATCGACGCGACCAGCACGAAGAACATATACGAGGCGGTGAAGCGGATCGATTGGCGCGAGCATATCGCTCCAGGGGCGACCTTGGCCTGCGACAGCAGCGGGGGCAACGAGTCCATCCGGCATACGATCTACGGCTCTCAGCTGCTCAAGGATGCGGTTTGCGACAATCTGCGCGATGCCACCGGCGAGCGGCCGAACATCAAGCCCGAGCGTCCCGACGTGTTGCTGCACTTGCATGTCGAGGGAGCCACCGCCTTGGTGTCCGTGGATTTCTCGGGCGAAAGCCTGCACCGGCGCGGCTACCGCAGCGAAGGAGGGCGTGCTCCCTTGAAGGAAAATGTCGCGGCCGCGGTGCTGTTGCGCGCCGGATGGCCGACTATTGCGGAGCAGGGCGGCATGCTGCTGGATCCGATGTGCGGTTCCGGGACGTTTCTGACCGAGGGCGCCTTGATCGCCGCGGACGCGGCGCCGGCCATCGACCGGGATTATTTTGGATTCTTAGGGTGGCGCGGTCACGATGCAGAACTGTGGGAGCGCTTGCGGACCGAAGCGCGCGCGCGCCGGGCAGCACGGCCGGCGCGGCGCTGCATTTTAGGATCGGACAATGATTCCGAAGCGGTTCGCATGGCCATCGCCAACGGCGAGCAGGCCGGTGTGGCCGACTGGCTGCATATCGAGAAGCGTTCACTCAGCGAGGTGGTGCGCCCGAATGGTGAGGCTGGCCTCGTCGTGGCGAATCCGCCCTACGGTGAGCGGATCGGGGCGGAATCGGGCTTGCCTGCGCTGTACTCAGAGCTCGGCGCTGTCCTGCGCGAGCGCTTCCAGGGCTGGCAGGCGGCGATTCTCACCGGCAACCCGCCGCTGGCGCGCAATTTAGGGATTTACGCCAAGCGTACGCACCGCGTGTTCAACGGCACCATCGAGTGCCGGCTGCTGCGCTTCGATCTTAACGAAGCCAGCGTTCAGCGTCCCGCGGAGGAGGTGCGTGCAGACTGGTCGAGCCGCCCCGGCGCGCAAATGTTCGCCAACCGATTGCGCAAGAACTTGCAGCGCTTGGATCCTTGGGCGGAACGCGAACGCATCGATTGTTTCCGGGTGTACGACGCCGACATGCCGGAATATGCCTTTGCCATCGACCTTTATGGCCGCGGAGCGCGGCACGTGTATGTGCAGGAATACGCTCCGCCAAAAACTGTGAACCAGGAGAGTGCGCGTGAGCGCCGCCGCGAAGTGCTGGCGGTCTTGCCCGAGGTCTTGAGCGTGCCGATCGCACAGGTGCATTCGCGCGTGCGCAAGCCGCAGAAAGGCGCCGAGCAATACGAGAAGCGCGAGAGCGTCGCCGAACGGCATGCCGTTGCCGAGGGCGGGCTGAAATTCTGGGTGAATTTTCATGATTATTTGGACACTGGACTGTTTCTCGATCATCGCATCATGCGCGCCATGCTGCGCTCCTGGGCAAAAGATGCCGATTTCTTGAACTTGTTTTGCTATACCGGCAGCGCCAGCGTTTATGCCGCCGCGGGCGGCGCGCGCAGCACCACCAGCGTCGATTTGTCGAATACCTATCTCGACTGGGCTCACGAGAATCTGCTGCTCAACGGCTTTGGCGGCAACGATCATGAACTGTACCGCGCCGATTGCCTGACCTGGCTGGAGGAACAAGAGTCGCGCGGTCCGCGGTTCGATCTGATCTTCGTCGATCCCCCGACCTTCTCCAATTCCAAACGCATGGACGGGGTGCTCGATGTGCAGCGCGATCACGTCGGCATGATTCGCAGGTCATTGAAGCTCCTGCGCCCGAAGGGCCGCTTGGTGTTTTCGACCAATTACACGCGCTTCAAGCTGGACTCAGAAGCGCTCGCCGACCTTGCGGTCGAGGACATCAGCGCCGCGACTATTCCAAAGGATTTTGAGCGCCACGCAAGAATTCATCGCTGTTTCACGCTGCAATACAAATAATTTTCGCCACATCGGGCAGGCTTGGGGTAATCTTCAAGCTCATGAAAACCCATACTTTTCGCGCTCTGTTGTTGGTGAGCATGACGGCGTCGGCCGTATTCGCCGCGGCCGAGAAAGAGCCGATCAATCCGCCGCCCACGTTGGGCGATTGGCAGGCGATGGCGAAGCTGCCGGACATCGGCGGTGTCTGGACGCCGCTCATCAGCGATCAAGTCGCGCAAGAGCGTACCAACCCGCCGCCGTGGAAGCCTGGGATTGCCAAGCAGGTTGAGCGGATGTATGCCGAGGAAATGGCCGGACGGCCGTTCCCGGTCATCGATCATTGTTTTCCGACCGGCATGCCGAGCTACATGCTCATCACGCATAACGCTTTCGAGATCCTCTTGACGCCGGGCAGGGTGACGCTGCTGGGTGAGGGCGACGGCAATCGCATGCGCCGCATCTATACCGACGGCCGCCCGCACCCCCGGGATCCCGATCCTAGTTTTCATGGACACTCGATCGGACACTGGGAAGGACAGACGCTGGTGGTGGATACCATCGCGGTGCTGCCGCAGTCCTATTTGGCGGTCAATGAAGCGGTGGGCGTGCCGAACAACGGCGACATGCATGTCGTCGAGCGCATCCATTTGTTGGATGGCCATACCTTGGCTGACGATTTGGAAATCACCGCCAACAAGCTGCTGGCAAAACCCTGGAAGACAACCCGTAAATACGTGCGGCAGCGGGCGCAGAAATTCGACATCGTCGAGGGCGTTTGCGAACAGGGCAGCTATACCGACGCCGTCGATAAGGACGGCAATGCGATTTTTGCCCCCATCAAGTTTCGCAATGGCGTTCCCGTAGGATCCGACTCGAAATGAAACAAGCCTTCAGTGCAATCATCCTGGCCGCGGCCGCTGCTGCTTCCTGGCCGGTCTTCGCGCATCACTCCTTCGCGGTCTACGACCGGACCAAGACGCTGACGCTCAAGGGCACGGTCAAGACTTTTCAGTGGACCAATCCGCATTGCGTCGTCTGGGTGCTGGTGCCGCCGGAGGGCGGGGGCGAGCCGCAGGAGTGGAGTATTGAAACCACCAGTCCCGGCGTTTTGACGCGCGGCGGCTGGACCCGCAATTCCATCAAGCCCGGCGATCGCGTCAGCGTCGAGTTCAATCCGCTGCGCGACGGCTCGCATGGCGGGGGCTTGAATTCCGTCACGCTGCTCGATACCGGTCAGAAACTGTCCGCGAGCTTCGCCGCTTCCGAAAAGCCGAGCTGAATCTAAAGCACATCCCGCAGCCGGTAGTACAGCATCGCCAGCACCAGTGATGGCCGCCGGAACAAGGGTCCGCCGGGGAAGTCGCGATGCGGAATGCGCCCGAACACATCGAAGCGCTCGGCGGTGCCCGCAATCGCTTCGGCCGTCAATTTGCCGGCCAGCCCGGCCAGCGCGACGCCGTGACCGGAAAAGCCTTGCAGGTAAAACACGTTGTGCGCCAGGCGTCCGAAGTCCGGCGCGCGGCTCATGGTGATGTCCAGGTAGCCGCCCCAACCATAGGCGACCTTGACTTGTTCGAGCGCCGGGAACACGTGCGCCATGCGCCTGCGCATGGATTCGGCGAGGCGCGGCGGCTGTACCGAGCTGTAGCTGACTCGCCCGCCGAACAGCAGGCGATGGTCTTGAGAACGCCTGAAGTAATCCAAAATCCAATTGATGTCGGCAACGGCCGCATTGGTCGGCAGCAGGCTTCGAGCGCGTTCTTCGCCGAGCGGCTCCGTGGCGATGATGTAAGTGCCCACGCCCAAAATCCGCCGCGCCAATGCCGGCGCCACGGCGCCGATATAGGCGTTGCCGCAGAGCACGAGATGGGCGCAGCGTACCGTGCCTTGCGTGGTCTGTACGCGCACCTCGGTTCCCTGCTCGTAGCGCAACACCTCGGAATTTTCGTAGATCACGGCACCGGCCGCTTCCGCCGCGCGCGCCAGGCCTTGAGTGTATTTGAGGGGCTGCAAGTGCCCGCTGCGTGAGTCGAGAAGTCCGGCCAGATAGCGGCCGCTTCGCACCTGTGACTGAACCTCGTCGCGGCTCAGCATGCGTACCGATTCGTAGGCGTACTCCTCGTGCAGCTCGCGGCTCCATTGCTCGAGTTCCTGCACGTGACGCGGTCTTACGGCGACATGCACATGATTGGGGTGGTAGTCGCAATCGATGGCGTAGTCGCGTATCAGCGATTGCGTCAGGTCCAACGCTTCGATCGAGAGCGCGAACAGGCGGTGGGCGTCATCCCGGCCTACCTGTGCGATGAGCTTCTGCTGACCCGCGGCCAACCCAAAGATGGTTTGGCCGCCGCTGCGGCCCGATGCCCCGTAGCCCACCTCGCGTGCTTCCAGCAGAGCCACCTTGTAGCCCCGCTTGGCCAGGTGCAGCGCAGCGGAGCATCCGGCGATGCCGCCGCCGAGCACGCACACATCGGCCCTGATCTCACCGCGCAAGGCGTCGCGCTTAGGCGCTGCGGTAGCGGCTGCGTAGTAGGAGGGGGCGGGGGGAAACGAGAGGCGCATCGAGTTTTTGACGAAAGTGTTTAAAATCTTATGGCTATTGACAGGATTGGGTGCCTGTGAGCCTACAGAGGTTTTCCATGGAAATGCAATATTGCTGCGTAGCAACAAACGCGCCTAAGTGTTGGAAATGCCTAAATCTTAGCTCTTTTTGAACGGGTTCCTAAGACGGGACCGGGGCGGTGTGGTGTAATACGGTCGTTCTCAAAGGTTAGTCGTCCATCCGGACGTTTAATATTTTAAACATGTCGCGCTTGCCGCTCATTGGAATTCCGGCCGATCGCCGGCTGTATGGAAAGCACTATTTCCACATGGTCGGCGAGAAGTACATCGAAGCTGTCGCCCAAGGCGCGAAGGCGGTGCCGGTGCTCGTACCCGCTCTGGGGTCCGAAATTGATCTGCCATCCTTGTTGGATGCCTGCGATGGATTGCTGCTCACGGGCAGCCCGTCGAATGTTGAACCTCAACACTACGGAGGACCGGCAAGTGAGCCGGGAACGCTACATGACCCAAATCGCGATGCTACGACGCTTCCGCTGATTCCGCAGGCCATCGCCGCCGGCCTACCGGTGCTGGCGATCTGCCGCGGATTTCAGGAGATGAATGTCGCCTACGGCGGCACCTTGAACCCACGCTTGCATGAGGTACCGGGGAACCTCGATCACCGCGACGATGAGTCCTTAGCCCTGGACGTGCAATACGCTCCCGCCCACGAGGTGTTGCTCGAGCCTGGAGGGCAACTCCACAAAATCGCAGGCCGGGATCGCTTGAGAGTGAATTCACTGCATTCGCAGGGAGTTGAAAAGCTCGGCGGCGATCTGGCGGTCGAAGCGCGTGCACCGGATGGCGTGATCGAGGCCTTTCGCGTTGCGGATTCACCGACCTTCGCGTTGGGACTGCAATGGCATCCGGAGTGGCGGTTTGCACAAGACCCCTTTTCCAGCGCGTTGTTTGCGGCATTCGGCCAGGCCAGCTTTCGTCGCGCGTATTCAAGGTGATGTTATGGCGAGCACGATTCAACAGTTCTTGAGAGAGCACGGTATTTCTGAAGTCGAAGCGATCATTCCGGACATGGCCGGCGTTGCGCGCGGCAAATTGATGCCTGCGGAGAAATTTGCCGAAGAAGAAGGCATGCGTCTGCCGGAGGCGATCTTCCTGCAAACGGTCACCGGGGATTATCCGGAGGACCAAAGCGCGATGAATCCGTCGGACATCGACATCGTCTTGAAGGCGGATCCGAAGACGGTGCGGGTGGTGCCCTGGGCCGCGGAACCCACGGCGCAGGTGATTCACGATTGCTTCTACGGCGACGGCAGTCCGGTCACCATGGCGCCGCGCTATGTGCTGCGTCGGGTGCTCGATTTGTACGAGGCGCAGGGCTGGGAGCCGGTGGTCGCGCCCGAACTGGAATTCTTCTTGGTGGAGCCGAACATCGATTCCGACTATCCGTTAAAGCCGCCGGTGGGCCGCTCGGGGCGTCCGGAGATCGGCCGGCAAGCCTATAGCATCGCTGCGGTCAACGAGTTCGACCCGCTGTTCGACGACATGTACTCGTTCTGCGAGGCGCAGGACATCGAGATCGACACGCTGATTCATGAATCCGGCGCGGCGCAAATGGAGATCAACCTGCTGCACGGCTATCCCATGAGCCTTGCCGATCAGGCTTTCTTGTTCAAGCGCACGGCGCGCGAAGCGGCCATGCGCCACAAAATGTACGCCACGTTCATGGCGAAGCCGATGGCCAAAGAACCGGGCAGCGCGATGCACTTGCACCAGAGCATCATCGATTCGAAGACCCGCAAGAATATTTTCAGCCAAGCCGACGGTTCGCCTTCGGAACTATTTTTCGGACACATCGCCGGCCTGCAAAAATACCTGCCCGGGGCGATGTCGCTGTTTTGTCCCAACGTGAACAGTTACCGGCGCATCAGCCGTTATTCGTCCGCGCCCATCAACGTGCACTGGGGTTACGACAATCGAACCGCGGGACTGCGGGTGCCGATGTCCGGACCCGACGCCCGCCGCGTGGAAAATCGCGTGGGCGGCGCGGACGCGAATCCCTACCTCGCCATCGCAGCATCCTTGGCCTGCGGCTATCTCGGCATGATCGAGGGCTTGAAGCCCTCGGAACCCATCGGCGGCAGTGCTTACGACATGGCCATCGCCCTGCCGCGCACCCTGGCCGAGGCGCTGCGCCTGCTGCGCGAATCGAAGCCGCTGGTGGACCTGTTCGGCGATCGCTTTGTTTTGGCCTACACGGCCGTCAAGGAAGCCGAGTACGAGACCTTCGCGCAAGTCATCAGTTCGTGGGAGCGCGAGCACTTGTTGTTGAACGTCTAGGATGACGAGCCTAGCGGTCGCGTGGCTGCTGCGCTATAACTAGCGGACCAAAAAATTAGAGGAAGCGTCGGATGTTCAGCGTTCGTCGGATGGCGATTCTGGCGCTTGTGTGTGGGTTGAGCTTGAGCGGCTGCGGCGGCAAGTCCGGCGGCGGTTCGGCCTCGAGCGGCGCCGGCGGCGCCAAGGATCTTAACCTCTACATCTGGTCGGATTACCTGGCGTCGAATACGCTCCCGGATTTTGAGAAGCAGACCGGCATCAAGGTGCACGCCGCCTACTTCGATACCAACGAAACGCTCGAGACCAAGCTGCTGGCCGGTAGCAGCGGATTCGACATCGTGGTGCCCACCGCCTCCTACTTCGAACGGCAGATCAAAGCCGGCGCCTTTCTGGTCCTGGACAAATCCAAGCTGCCTAATTTGAAGAACATGGATCCGCAGCTCATGGCCAAGGTTGCGCAGCACGATCCGGACAACGCTCATGGTGTCATCTATATGTGGGGCACCAACGGCATTGGCTACAACGAGAAGATGGTCAAGGCGCTCATGCCCGATGCGCCGCTCGACAGTTGGCGCCTGGTATTCGATCCGGCAGTCGCCTCGAAAGTGGCGAAGTGCGGCATCAGCTTGCTGGACTCGCCGGCCGAAATGATCCGCGCCGTTTACAACTATATGGGAAAAAATCCCAACTCGCAGAGCGTGGATGATCTGGCGCAGGCGGAGGCGGTACTGATCAAAATTCGGCCGTACATCCGTAACTTCAGCTCCTCCGAATACATCGAGGCGCTCGCCAACGGCGATCTGTGTATTTCCGTAGGCTACAACGGCGATGTGATGCAGGCGCGCGACCGCGCGCGCGAGGCCAACAAGGGAATCGAGATCAAGTATGCCGTGCCCAAGGAAGGCTCGATTCTTTGGTTTGACATGCTGGCGATACCGAAAGATGCGCCGAACCCAGAGAGCGCTTACGCCTTCATGAACTACATGATGACGCCGCAGGCGATCGCGGATGTCTCCAACTTCAAGCGTTATGCCAACGCCAATGCCGCCTCGCAGCCGCTGGTGTTGCCGGCGGTCAAGGATGATCCGGGGATCTATCCGCCGCCCGATCTACGGCAGTCGCTGGCGGTGCAACTGGCCGATTCGCCCGAGCAGACTCGCGCCATCACCCGCGTTTGGCAAAAATTCAAGACGGGTCAATAACCGATGACGACATCTGCGGGCGGCGCCGTCAAAGCCCAGCCCTGGAACGATCCCGCTGCGCGGCCCTACGTGGAAATCGAGCGAATCAGCAAATCCTTCGGTGATTTCACGGCGGTGAACGACGTCTCCTTGAAAATCTACAAGGGCGAGATCTTCTGTCTGTTGGGCGCCTCCGGATGCGGTAAAACCACTTTGCTGCGCATGTTGGGTGGATTCGAAACGCCGACTGCGGGAAAAATTCTCATCGACGGCGAGGACATGACCGGCGTGCCGCCTTACGAGCGGCCGGTGAACATGATGTTCCAGTCATACGCATTATTTCCGCACATGAATGTCGAGCGGAACGTGGCCTTCGGCTTGAAACAGGACCGCCTGCCCGAGGCTGAAATCCAAGAGCGTGTCGCGACCATGCTGGAGCTGGTGAAAATGAGCGACTACGCCAAGCGCATGCCGCACCAGCTATCCGGCGGGCAACGCCAGCGCGTGGCGCTGGCACGCTCGCTGGTCAAGCGTCCCAAGCTGCTGCTGCTGGATGAGCCCTTGGGCGCTCTCGACAAAAAACTGCGCGAGCATACTCAATTCGAATTGATCAGTCTGCAGGACAAGCTGGGTGTGACCTTCATCGTCGTCACCCACGACCAAGAGGAAGCCATGACGTTGGCGAGCCGCATCGGCGTGATGGACCACGGCGAAATAGTTCAAGCGGGAACACCGTCCGAGATCTACGAGTTCCCGAGCTCCAGGTTCGTGGCGGACTTCGTCGGCTCGGTGAATATGTTCGAGGGTAAACTCATCGAAGATGAGCCGGACTATGTGCGCATCGGGTCGGCGGAGCTCGGCGGAACGATCTACGTCAGCCACGGAATCAGCGCGCCGCCCGAGGCCGTCGTCTGGGCGGCCGTGCGGCCGGAAAAAATATTCATGTCGACGACGGCGCCGCAAGGCGGTGCGGATAACGTGGTGCGCGGCGCCGTGCAGGACATCGCCTATCTCGGCGACTTGTCGATTTACCTGATCAAGCTGCCGACGGGCAAGGTCGTACGAGTCACTCAACCCAACACATCGCGTCATGCCGAAGCAATCAGTTGGGATCAGCAGGTCTATTTATCATGGGATGCGACCAGTCCGGTGGTGGTGACCCGTTAACTCCGCGAAGCTAGCCGGGCGGCTACGCCGGGTCGGCATCAGCGGCCGGGGACTGGTCGTGGCGCTGCCGTACCTGTGGTT
Source organism: Steroidobacteraceae bacterium (assembly GCA_035317945.1). Taxonomy (GTDB): domain Bacteria; phylum Pseudomonadota; class Gammaproteobacteria; order Steroidobacterales; family Steroidobacteraceae; genus Bog-1198. The sequence continues at coordinate 11,562 of DATHFW010000067.1, forward strand.
GCTGCTGTTCTTCGTCGTGCCCTTCGTCATTGTCCTCAAGATATCTTTCTCGGATATTGACCTGGCGATTCCGCCCTACAAACCGCTGCTCGAGTGGGTCGGCAAGCACTCCCTCGCGATCAAGCTGAACTTCGACAACTACGCCTTTCTGTTCACCGATGCGCTGTACCTGCATGCTTTCGCGAACTCGATCAAGGTCGCGTTTCTCTCGACATTGATGTGCTTGGTCATCGGCTACCCGATGGCCTACGGCATCGCGCGCGCCAAGCCCGCGACGCGCAACGTTCTGCTGCTGCTGGTCATCCTGCCGTTTTGGACTTCGCTGCTGCTGCGGGTCTATGCATGGATTGGGCTCTTGAAGGCCAATGGCGTGATCAACAACGTGCTGCTGTCGCTCGGAATCATTCATGAGCCCTTGACGATGCTGTACACGCCGTTCGCCATGTACGTGGGCATCGTGTATTCCTACCTGCCGTTTCTCATCTTGCCGCTGTATGCAAATCTGGAAAAGATGGATTGGCAGCTGCTCGAAGCGGCGGAGGACTTGGGCTGCCGCCCCTGGCAGGCGTTCTACAAAATCACTTTGCCGCTCTCCCGCAACGGCATCTTGGCCGGTTCGATGCTGGTGTTCATCCCGGCGGTCGGTGAATTCGTGATCCCGGCGCTGCTCGGCGGTCCGAACGCACTCATGATCGGGCGGGTGCTGTGGGATGAATTC